>DATDCZ010000172.1:0-28857 GCA_036524055.1 Anaerolineales bacterium
CCACCTCGTCATCGACATAACCAACGAGACTAACGCCTACATCCGCCCCGCCGGACAGCCGCTCGGCAACCATCCGTCCCAACGGCCCGGTGCCGACGATCAGGACGCGGCGAACGCTCTCTGTGGTTCGCTCCCGCACCAGACGGAAGATCGCACGTGCGACTATCCTCCAGGTGAGCAGGGCAATGTACGTAAGCCCGACGAACAGCAGGTACTGAACGCGCGAGGTGTCGCGGAAGGAGAGGTAGAGGATGCCCGCCAGAGTAACACCCGCGAGCAAGGAGGCAAGGGTCAGAGCCGTAAACTCATCCACCACGCGCATGAAACGGCGCCCATCATAGATGGCAAAGGAAGCAAGGACCGCCACCCAGGCAATCGGGAACAACAGGTAGAGCACAGGCGGCAGGGCGATGGGACCCGCGATGTTCTCCACGAAGTCCAGAGAATTGAGGCAGGGGCGCACGATCGTGCTGACATACAGCATGAGCAGCACATGCAGGAAATCAAGGAGGATCGAGAAGATCGCGAAGTTGATGGAGAATCGCCGAAGCATCAGGGACTCCGCCGGTGCAAGAGTTCAGCCGCCGCCAGGACCACAAACCGGGGATTATGATGAAGGTATCTTCTCCAAAGTCTTCCGGGCTCCGTCGCCAGACGGAAAAGCCACTCCAAGCCTGTGTTCTGCATCCACCTTGGGGCCTGCCGCTTCTTTCCGGCGAGAAAGTCGAACGCCGCACCTACGCCTATCATCACACAGGGTACCTTGTCGCGGTGGGCGGCCATCCAGCGTTCCTGCTTTGGACAACCAAGTCCTACAAACAGGATCCGCGTCCCCGAACTGGCGATCCGTTCGCAGAGGGCAGCATCTGCAGCCCCGGAAACTTTCTCGAACGGCGGGCTTTCTTCAAAGGCGATGCTGGCACCTGGATTCTCGGAGAGAATTCTGCCGTGAAGCGCAGACAAGACATCGGGCGTCGAGCCATACAAGCCAATGGGTAGCCGATTCCGGCTTGCCTCTTCAAGCATCCGTTCCATGAGTGCGGGGCCGTAAACGCGCTCCTGTCCCGCGTGACCCTTCAGTCGTAGCATCCATACGAGAGGCATTCCGTCCGGGACAACCAGGTCGGCATCGTTCATTACTCGGCGGATTTCGATCGAATCGTGCGCCGCCATGACGGCATGGACGTTCGCGACGCACACATAGCGGCTTTCGCGCGCAAGCGCCCATGCACGGATTCTCTCGATTGCCTCGGCCAGAGAGACGCTGTCAAGGCGTGATCCAACCACTGGCGTCACGTGGACCTGCCTTCGATTGCCTGCTCATATGCTGCCAGCAGCATCTCGTAGTTGCGCTGGGGCGTGTACCGCAGGAGGTACTCATGGCGCGCGGCCTCCGACATGCTGCGAAGTTCCGGACCGCTCCTCCAGAGGCTGCGCACACGCCGTGCGAGATCATCGGAATCGTTCCAGGCAAACTGGAGCCCGGTTCTCCCATCCTCCACGAGTTCCTCGGCGGCACCGCCTCGCGCCGCCACGACCGGCTTACCACACGCGAAGGCCTCCGCAATGATGCGCCCGAAAGTCTCGTAGCACAATGACGGGAAAACCACAAAGGCAGATTCTCTGATTGCCCGCATAACGGCTTGCCGCGATACCCTTCCCGTGAGAACAACGTTCAAGTGCATCGCCGCAATCCATTCGCGGGCAAACCCCATGAGGGGCCCGTCGCCGATGATGCGCAGCGGCACATCCGGCAATTCTGTCCAGGCCCGAAGCAGCAGCCGAACGCCCTTTTCTTCCGACAAGCGACCAACGAAGAGGACGTAATTGCCTTCCACCTGACCCGGGCCCGGATCCTCGACAAAATTGGGTTTGACGAGGATCTTTCCCGAAGGCAGCCCGGCCTCGATGAATTTTCTGCGCCCGAATTGCGTAAGCGCCAGATACAGGTCGACCTGATCATGCCATGTGCGCGCGGCACGATGATAGGTTAGCATTGCCGCCACCGCGGTCGATTCCAATCGAGAGTGTCGATAGCATGCATGCACAATTGCGGGCCACGGCAGGGACTTGCCCAGGCAATCCTCGCAGATCCTGTTGTCGCGGACAAATAACGAATTGGCACATATGAGGCGATAATTCCGGAGGCTCTGGACTACGGGCAAGCCTGCAGCCCGGCAGGCGGCGTGTGCCGATGGTGAGATCAAAGGAAAGGTATTCTGCAAGTGGGCAACATCGGGCCGTTCACGTTTGATTATGGCCGCAATTTCTTCATAACTGCCTGGCGCCCATATCGTGTCGCGGAGTAGTCGCGCCTTGTTCGCTAGGCCGCCCGCGTTGATTTGATTGTTGGAAACGGTATACGTGACTGTTTGGTGCCCGTTGCTTCGTAACAGCTGCGCTTCGGCTTCGAATGATTCGTCCTCGCCGCCGCGTTCACGGTAGTACTCGTGCACCATTAGGACCTTACGCATGGGTGCTGACGGGCTCATCCTCCCTCAATGACTCGACGGAGAACGACGGGCGTCCATGTATGAAGGCCTCCTGCATGAACTGCTTGGTGGCGACCATTCAGCCTGGCCTCTCCCAATCCGAATTGTCCCATCTGGTTCATCGTTAATTGGGCTCAGTCATCAACATGCGGTACGCCTCGGCGAGCGTGCTGCCCTGTGTGTGCGCATTGAATTCGGCCTCGATGTGCGTCCGTCCCTGTCGGAGCATCGGGCCCCAGGCCTCTGGATTCTTGATGAGCCAGAGGAGACGGTCCGCGAGGCCATTCGCGTCTCTTTCCGCGACCAGCCAATCGTTCTGTCCATATTGGACTACTTCGGGTATGTCGCAATGAATTGTGCTCACGACGGGCATGCCGCTGGCCATCATCTCGATTATGCTGACCGGCGCCCCGCCCTCAGTATCGCCGTCCGCCGCAGTCACGCTGGGTGAAACAAAGACATCATGCTGGTCGGCGCGGTCCAGCATGTCCCGATAGGGTCGAAATCCGAGCATTGTCGTCTGGCCCTCAAGTCCTGCGTCCGAAATTGATTCTAGAATTCGCCGCTTCTCCAGATCACTGTCGCGGTCGCCGGCCGAATCGCCGATCACCGTTATCTCGAGAGGCACAAGATCCTTGATTTTCCCCAACGCAAGGAAGGCGTAGGGGATGCCCTTCTTCTCTCTGAAGGCCGATGCTATCAGGATTCGCAAGGGTTGGCCCGCCGACCACTGGCGCGGTCTGAAGGGGATCCGCTGCGTTTCGACGCCCAGATGATGAACGCGAACCTTGGCTGACGGACAACCAAGTTCCTGCAACGCGGCCGCCATGAATGGACCCTCGCATAGGAACGCATCCGCCGCTGCGAACAGGTCACAGTAGCGCCTCAGCCAAGCTCGGTCCTGCGTCGGCAGGCGGTTCACATCGCTTCCGTAGAATGTGACCATGTGGCGGCATCGGGCGGTCGTCACCATGGGGCTGTCGATCCAGCCAATGTGCCCAAAATGCGAGTGGACGATTCGCGCCTGCGCCTGGCGCGCAATCGTGACCAGATACCCCTGGCGATGCCTGAAGTGAAAATGCCGGAGGGCTCCCTCCCAGTAGGCGCGGATTGGTGCTTCGGCACTCAGGCAATGTAAGTCGCGAACCGGGAATTGATCCAGGTTGACCGTCCGGTCGCACACGACATGCGGGCGAATGGAATCCGGCAGATATTGCACCTGCGTGTGCATCCAAGTCTGGGTGCGCGGCAGCCACACGGGAAAACTGTGGATTACTGGCAACGGATCGTCAGGCATCGCCGCTTCGCCTCACCAAGCCGCAGATCGCCCCGGCCTGGCGGAACAGTTGGGGGTTTCCACGCCAGACGACCAAGATGAACAGCATCAGGCCGGCAGCGAGTGAGAATGCCACGGCCAGGATGGAGCCGGTTCGCTGCCGAAGCAGCCCAAGCAAGGCCGTCATCCCGAGTAACATGGCCAAGGCCCCAAGCGCCGTGGTGTTGATCGCAGCCATCAGCCGGCGAAATGGCAGACCTATTAGTCGAAACGGGATCGCGAAGCTTGGATAGAAGAGCACGACCGTTACCAGGCCGTAGGCCACGGCGACTCCTTTGGCGCCGCCCCGAAGTCCGATCAGGAATGCGACTATTGTCAGGAGGCCTGCGCCAACTCCCCAGCGGAACATCTGGTCCGTTCTTCCCTTGGCCTGATAGATTGAACCGACCGTCGTGCCAATGGACTGCAGCATGCCCACCGGCGCAAAAATCTGGATGAGCGGAATGATTGAAACCCAGGCCGCACCCAGCACCAATGGCGCGAGCGGTGCCGCCGCCACCATCAATGCAACCATCAAAGGAAATGAAAGGAATGATATGAGGGCAACCATGCGCAGATAGACCTCGGCGATCCTCTCGTTGTCGTCCTGGATCTTCGAGAGCACAGGGTACATTACCCGGCCCACGACGGCGCCAATGCTGCCCACGGGCAAGAGCAGAAGCCTGTAGGCAAGATAATACACGCCAAGTTGCTGCGAACCGAGGAACCGTCCTATCAGGAAGTAATCGGCATTTCTCGCGAAATAGCCAAATACATTGTAGCCGGTGAGGTTGAGGCTGAAACGAGTGACTCCCAGGACCTCGCTCCAGGCCAGAATCCGTGACGGTCGCCACCGATTTGCTAGCCACAAAAGCGCGGTGGACATGACCGCCGTCAACAGCGATTGCAGAACCAGGCTCCAGACGCCAGCACCCAGGAGCGCGGCTGCTATTCCCCCAGCGGCGCCGACGAGCACCGAAGCCAGCTCGAGACGCGCCAGGCTCCGGAACTCAAGTTGCCGCTCGAGCAGCGCCTGGTGGACTGTGCCTGCGCCAGATACAGCGAAGCCCGCTGCAAGAATTCTGAGCACAATGACGACTCCGGGCTCGTTATACACAAGTCCTGCCAATGGAGCGCCCACGACCAGCATGATGGTTGCGCCAACGCCCAGGAGCACATTCAACCAGAATATCGACGAGAGCAGAGTATCGCCCAGATCCTTCTTCTGAACCACTGCAGCGGCTGTTCCAAGGTCCTTGAATAGACCGACCAAGCCCGTTACCACGAAGGCCATTGCCAGCAGACCAAAGTCTGTCGGATCCAACAGGCGGGCGAGCACGGTGGCGCTCAACAATTGAGCAAGCTGCCGCCCAATCTGGGAGGCAGCTGACCACTTTACGCCCGAGAACCCGTCAAGATCCATCGACGGCCGGCTTCCTTGCCACGGCAATATACATCCAGGTCCAACGTTCAGACCTATCGATCAGGTCGAGAAGGTACGCGACCAACTGCATTAGCAGCCCCACGGGGTCTAGCAAATGAAACCACCGGATGGGCCCCCTATTCAGGCGATAGAGGTTGTAAACCAGCAATTGACCAAAAGTCACCCAGAATCCTGAGAGCGCCCGGATGCTGACTTCCTCGAATCCGATCTTCCGTATCAGGTAGCGGAGTCCGTATTCACTGAACCGGTAGAAGTCCCGAGGCTCCTCGTGGATGTGCCAAATGAATGGAACCGTGTAGATCGCAGTGCTGCCCGGCTTTAAGACGCGGAAGCACTCGCGCAGCGCGGCTTCGGGTTCTTCCAGGTGTTCCAGCACCGCGGTGGAAATTGCGGAGTCAAACGAATTCGAGGCTACCGGCAGTGCATAGGCCGTGCCGTATGTGTCGATGTTTTGGTGCGTATGTAGAGTCCCCGGATGGTCCACGCCGATATGATTGACCACCAACGGGGCCAGCATCTTTCCATAGGGTTTTTCGCCACAGCCAATATCCAGGAGGCGACCACGGAGGTGCTGGCGCGCAGCCCGCAAGAATTCTCGATCATGTATGAAATTGACGAGAAGGTTGCTGATGGTGCGTGCCATGAACGGGACCTAGGCTCTCATCTCCGGTTTTCCCCGAGCTGTGATCTATCGCAAATGGACAGGAATGTACTTGGCTTTCGGCAGCAGGCTGCGCATGAGGAGCAGCTCAAAGAGCGAGCCCGTCTTGGTATATTTTCTGCCGACAACGTCGATGTAGGTCGTCCCCGGCCGTCGCGCCGGTGGAAAAGATTCTGCCACCTCCACGGCTTGCCAAATATTCGAAATCGCAAAACGCTCGGCAAATACTTCGATCATTCCGCGGACCTGCTCAATCCGCTTCCCCGGTGGAGTCTCGACGAACTGGGGCCCGAACTTCCCAGTCTGATCGCTTGCCGGCGAACCGGCCACGATCCGATCCGGCTCAATGTCCTTCACAATAAGAGACCCCAACATCGCCAGCGAGCGATCCCCGATGGACACTGGCGAAATCAGGTTGTGGCCCACCAGCCACACATCATCCCCGATGTTCAGCGGTTTCTGACTGTCGAAGCGGCAGCCGGCCACTACATCCCCAAATCTCATGTGTGTCCAGAGCTGGCTGTGCGCGCCGACGCCAACGTTGTTACCTATCGTGGTTTCCGCCTGCCCATCCACGATCGAATTGTTGCCGAGCCAGAAATTGTGCCCGATCTTGACCTTTCCGGGACCCGGGAAGAAACAACCGAAATAGATCGTCCCGAAGTCGCCGAGCTCGAAATCAGTAACCTCCACCCGAACATCGTCCTGGATCACAACACCATCGCCGATTCTGACGCGCTTGCAGGCGAACCTGACGTTCCGCCCAAAAATGACCCCGCGGCCGATCTTGACGTCCGAAGTCCCGAACCGGGGCCGGCGTGCAGCGCTCCTCAGTACCAGTTTGGAGTATTCGACGAGGAGTCTGGATGTAATAATCATCTCTGCGAAATGGCGTCAAGGCTATCGACTGGCCTGATGGACGAAGGCATGGTCATGCCGGCGCCGTGGAAATTATAGCGTCTGGGTCCGGCTCAATAGTTGCTCTATGGATGCAAACACAAGGGCCCCGGGGCTATTCGGACCGGGGCCCTTACAGAGATCTTTATCGTTTCAATTTACTTCATCGCCGGCGCGGGCGCCTTGGAGCGTACCACCGCCCAGGCCAGCACCCCTATAAGGGCCAAGGCGATGCCCCAAACGATATACAGGGCCGTGCCTGTGACGCCGGCGTACTGGACGATGATCGGCGCTACGATCACCGAAACAAGATTCACAACCTTGATCATCGGGTTGAGGGCCGGGCCGGCCGTATCCTTGAAGGGATCGCCCACGGTATCACCGACGATGCCAGCCTTGTGACGCTCGGAGCCCTTGCCAGTGTTCTTAGCCACGTTCCTGGGTTCGTCCTCAATAAGCTTCTTGGCGTTGTCCCAGGCGCCGCCCGAGTTGTTGAGGAACACAGCCAGCAACTGTCCGGAGACAATGATCCCTGCCAGCAGGCCACCGAGGGCCTCGATCCCCAGCAGCAGACCGACCACCACAGGCGTAACAATGCCCAACAGCGCCAGCCCGACCAGTTCCTTCTGAGCTGCTGCCGTCGAGATGTTCACCGCCTGGCGATAATCAGGCTTGACGCGGCCCTTCAGCACGCCCAATTTGAACTGCCGGCGTACCTCCAGCACGATCAGCGAGGCGGCGCGGCTCACGGCTTGAATGGCAAATGACGAGAAGAGCCAGGGAATGGCGCCGCCAATCAACATGCCGACAAATACTTGCGGGACATCAATGCGGATGCCCGTTGACTCGATCTGCTGCGCGAGGGGCAGCCCCAGAGTGTTCTGGGCACGCGAGACATCCACCAGGAAGGAACCGAACAGTGATACGGCTGCTATGACAGCGGATCCGATCGCCACGCCCTTGGTGATGGCCTTTGTAGTGTTGCCCACCGCATCCAGGTCAGCCATGATCTGCTGAGCGTCTTTAGTGGCGCGGTCTGTCTTGCCCGACCACGACATCTCGCCGATGCCGTTGGCATTATCCGAGATGGGACCAAAGGAGTCCATGGCCACGTTGTTGCCGGTGAGTGTCAGCATACCGATGCCGGTCATAGCCACGCCATACAGGATGTACTTGACGCGCTCCGCACCCTCGATACCGGGAATTGTCCCGAAGATCAGGATGGATGCAACAATCGTCAGAGCGATCACGAGCACTGCCCAGACGGACGATTCAAACCCGACGGCCACACCCTGGAGAATCAGCGTGGCAGGTCCGGTGTCAGCAGCCTTCTTGATGTCTCGCACCGGCGACGCATGCGTGCCAGTAAAGTACTCGGTCAGACGATCAATCAGGATCGCCAGCAGCACGCCCGCCCCCACGGCCGCTGGAGTGCGCCACCAGCCGCCCAGGGCCACGTCCTGCAAGTACGCGTAGCCCGCAACGAAGAATAGGACTGCGGATATTGCCGCGGACGAAAGGAAGCCGCGGAAGATGGCCGCCATAGCGTCCCCGCTCTTGCCGGGCCCACCGCGAACCACGTAGGTCCCGATGATCGAGGAAAGCACGCCAATGCCCCGCACCATCAGCGGGAAGATGATCCACTCCAAGCGTCCGGTGAGGTGCCACAGCGCCAATCCAAGGATCAAGCCCGAAACGATCGTTACTTCATAGGATTCAAAAATGTCGGCAGCCATGCCGGCGCAATCGCCGACGTTATCGCCAACGAGATCAGCCACGACTGCAGGATTCCGCGGGTCATCCTCAGGGATGCCGGCTTCCACTTTCCCCACAAGGTCGGCGCCCACATCCGCGGCCTTCGTGAAGATCCCGCCGCCGACGCGCATGAACAGCGCCAGCAGAGTGCCGCCAAAGCCAAATCCCAGAAGCGCGTCAGGAGCCGCAATCCCCAGGACTATGAAAATCACGGTGCCCCCCAGCAGGCCAAGGCCGTCCGTAAGCATGCCCGTGATCGTGCCCGCCCGGTAGGCAATCCGCAGGGCATCACCGAAGGACCTCCTGGAAGCGGAGGCCACGCGGACGTTCCCCTGGATCGCCATGCGCATCCCGATCTGACCGACCGTGAGCGAAAAAAGGGCCCCCATCACGAATGCCAAAGCCCGCGCAATTCCGATCAGGAATTGAACCTGGCGGAAGCCGGCAGGATTTGCGATGGGAGTACCGTCCGGCGAAGTCGTCATGGCCGCGACGCAGGCCTTGATAGCCGTCGGATCTGCCACGTCCACGTTCTGGATAGCAACACAGTGCCACTGGCTCGCTTCAGGTGAGGGTGGAACAATGTAGACCGACAGGAAGAGGACGACGGTAAGGATGGCGATCAGCGGCAGAATTGAGCGCAACTGGCGGCCCAAGTAGGCGTTGGCGCCTTCCTTGATCGCTCCCCAAACTTCCTGCATCTTCTCGGTGCCCTTGTCTTCGCGCATGATCTGGCTGCGCAGGAAATTGGCGTACAAGAGCCCAAGAATGGCGACGCCAAACACTGCCCAGATGGCGATCGCTTCGAATGGTTTAAGTCCGTACATGGCGTACATGCTTCGAATTTCCTCCCGGGATGTCGATGATTGCAAGCCTAGCTAATGGCAAAACAGGCCGATTTTACAGGTCGGACGCGAATGTGTCAAGCAAAGCCGTCCGGCGCTGCTCCGTTGACACTATCAGCCTATTCTGATAATATATATCCTGAACTTACGTAACCGGCTGCCGTTTTCGCGAGCGCGAGGCTCGCCGGCAGGAATAGGAGACAGACATGCTTCAGGATCTTGAGCTGCAGACGATCACCATTACCGACGCTGCGTCAAAGGCGCTCAGCGACATCGTTACCGAGCGCAAACTCGATGGCTACGCCCTACGTGTCTACCTTGCCGGCAGCGGTTGCTGCAGCGGCGTCAGTTTTGGAATGGCCCTGGACAACAACATCCGTGACGTTGACCGAACGTTTGACTCAGGCGGAGTTCGCTTGGTGGTGGATGAAGTGTCGCTGGATTATCTCCAGGGTGCCAAGATCGATTTTGTGAATGATCCGCAGCGCGGCGCCGGCTTCGTTGTCGACGCGCCGGGCGCTCACAAGGAAGAACACGCTCATGCTGAGGGTGGTTGCGTATGCGGCGGGTCCTGCGACTGCAATAACTGAGCGCTGCACAACTTCTAGTCCGCGAACACAAGGGCTGGCAGAGATTCTGCCAGCCCTTTCAATTTGCCGATCAGGGCCAAACTACCGACCCCGTAGGAATGAGATCAATGTGCCAAGCGCCCCAACGACAGCAAAGCCGATGATCAGCAAGCCTATGGGAATGCGCCCGGCATTGCCGCTATCGTCAACGAACGTCGGCACTGCAAGGGGCGCAACTGCAGTGAAGGTTGGCAGGCGCGTGGCGACCTCAGCGGGAATGAATGCGGCAACCAGAGTTGGATTGATTGTGGGAGTCGACGCGGGCGTTGGCGTGGGAGGTGCTTCGATGCGCGGCAACTCACCGCTGCCGGCGGAGAGGGAGACATAAAGCGCGTATACCCACGCTTTTGCCCCGGGAACGCCAGGATATCGGATTTCGATCCAGTTATCGTCGTCCGCTGCTCTGCCGAGCGCTGGCACGCGGACGCCGGTCAGTAACACTCCGATCGGGGGGTAGTTGATTGTGCTCGGTCCGGAGTATACGTATATCCATTCCAGGCTGGGATCTACGGCGACCGTGGGCCCCGTCGGCGTCCCTGTCACCGTCGGGATTGAGCCCGTTGGCTGCTGGGCCGTTGCGGCCAGTTCGGGCGCTGTGTCCATAGCTAGGACGACCGCCCCAAGAAGGAGGAAAGCAAGCCCAATCTTCCAGAGCGGCCGATGATCCAAGCTCGCCCTACCTAACGCCGACCGACAAGCGAGGCCGCAAGCACCAGGCTGCCCAGCACTGCCGTGATCACGATGGCGGCGCCTGCAGGGAAACCCCCAGAGGAATTGCTGGACTCTGCAAATGTCGGTAGCACGAGCGGTGGCGGCGGCGTGAACGTCGGCAAGCGGGTGACAGTCGGCTCAATCTGGAACGCAGCCATGAGGGTTGGATCCAGTGTGGCTGTGGCCAACGGCATTGGCGTCGGAGGCGGTTCCACTTCGCGGAGCGCGCCCGTCACCGTCACGTTGGCCGCGTACACCCAGCCCACTCCACCCGGGCAATCTGCGAACTCGATCTTCACCCATTCGTGAGCCGGCGTCGTCCCCAGCGCCATGGCGTTGGCGCCGACGGCCAGCGATCCGCACGGATTCGCATAGAAGATCGTGCTAGGACCGAGGCGCACGTTGATGGCTTCCTCGAACGTGTTCGTTATGTACGCCTGGCTTGGCTGCGGGAGCCCGGTTTCGGTTGCGGCAGCCTGTGCCAGGGCCGAACGCGGTACCCCGCTGTTCACGGAGGCGACGAATGTCCAGGCGGCAATGAGGATGGCCGCAATTAGGAGGAGCCGGATTCTGTTCATGCGCTTGCGCTCTCGGGGGATCAGATCGGTTCAAGATTATAATCCCTATCGTGGATCGTAAGTTCTATCATGGTGATCTGAGCCCTGCGGATATTGCTCAAGCGTTAATGGCGGAATTCAACCGCGGCAATCTGCGCGCACAGGTGCTGGGCGAGTCGGACGACCTCGCGATCCAGATCGGCACGCGCCCGGGCACTAGATCCGGCGGCCATACGGCCCTCACGATCACAATTCGGCGCTCGCCTGATGGCGTGATGGTGGAATCGGGAAGCCAGGAATGGCTGGGGACGGCGGCCAGTCTCGGACAGACCACCATCGCCACGCTGCTCAATCCATGGAACCTGATCAACCGTCTGGATGACATTGCCCAGGATGTTGAGAACCTCCAATTGATGGAGCGTGCCTGGAAAGTGATCGATCGGGCCAGCGACGCACTTGGCGCCGGTTTGGAGATGTCCAAGCGTCTCCGGCGGATGACGTGCGACTACTGCGGAACAGCTAATCCCGTTGGCGCTCCGAGCTGCATTGCATGCGGCGCACCACTGGCAAATGTCCAGCCGGGTGTCTGCCCGAATTGCGGATTCCTCGTGACCGCCGCCGATAGCCGCTGCCCGAATTGCGGCCAACTTCTGGCTGCCGAATTCGGCAAGCTCTCCGGCGGCACAGCGTAAACGTCAAGCACTCAGGCTTGGCGCAAGGGTGCCACATTTAGCAGGGCGAGTGCAAATCAGCATCGCTGGCGGCACGCTTCGGGCAAATTCCTCCGCAAGGATCTCGCCCGGCGAGCCCGTTCCCTGAGGCGTTATAATTTTCTTCGAATTAGGTCGATCCAACATGAATTTACGATTGCTTGAATCCCGTCTTCGCGAACTTCTTGAGGTCCGCCTCATCCGCGCCATTCCGGGTCGGCGGCCCGAGGACTTTGTCGTGCGTCAGTTGACGCAGGCTATGCAGATGCACGTGCGGACTGAGCCCGGCGGGGCGCGCATTGCCCCGAATGTCTTCACTCTTCTGGTACCGGCAAGCGCCCTTCCGCGCTGGCAAAACCCGGGCCTGGGCGATACGCTGGTCCAAATCATAAAGACGGCTGCCGCTGATTCCGGACTGAGCTTCCATCGCCCACCCACGCTCACCTTCTCGCAGGACGCCACGGTCGGCCCGGACGGAATCAAGGTCATAGCGTCACACTCGGCTGAGAGCATCGGTCAAACGCAGGATATGCCGGCGGACACGGATTCGAGCCGCCCCGCGGCGGAAGAGGCGCCATCTGTGCCTGAAAACGCCTTCCTGATCGTCGATGGGGTCAAGGAGTTCCCGCTGACGCGACCAGTCATCAACCTCGGCCGTCGCCTGGACAATGACCTTGTGATAGACGATCCGCGCGTCTCGCGTCATCACGCGCAGCTGCGCGCCATAAAGAACCGCTACGTGCTCTTTGACCTGAACTCCTCTGGCGGCACATTCATCAATGGCCAGCGCACATCGCAGACTGTTCTCTACCCGGGTGATGTTATCTCACTCGCCGGCGTTTCCCTGATCTTTGGACAGGATATTCCTTTGCCGCAGCGCGATCTGGGCCAGACTGGCCCGCGCAGCAAGGTTGGCGCCGAGCGTCCTACCGCCATAATCACCCGCGACAACCCAGTCTTCAGAAAGAACCAATGACCGGTGTGGTCGTCCTGGTTCTGCGCCTCCTCGCGGCAGCCGGGTTATACGCGTTCCTGGGCTACGCCCTGTGGATTATGTGGCGAGAGCTGCGCCGAAACGCGGATGCCGCAGTCGGTAACAACGCTCCCCCCATCCGGCTTGAGGCCCGATCGCGCAATCAGACGTCCGTGATGCGCACCTTCACGCAAGCGGAGGTGGTGCTGGGCCGTGATCCACTCTGCGATCTTGTGCTGGCCGATAAGGCTGTCTCGGCACGGCACGCGCGCCTTAGCTTTCACGACGGCCAGTGGTGGCTGGATGACATGGGCTCCACAAACGGCACGCGCCTAAACCGGGATCCTGTCGATGGCTCGACCGTGCTGACCAATGGAGATGAGATCAAGTGCGGCCCCTTCAAGGTCATGGTGACATTGCCGCTTCAAGACGTCGACGACGAAGCTCGGATGGGAGGAGAGGATGGCTGAGCCATTTGCATTGGGAGTGATCGGGGGCTCGGGCTTGTACGATATCCGCGGGCTCGAGAACACCACAACACTGGACGTGGATACCCCTTTCGGTCCAACCAGCGCTCCGATCCGGGTGGGCACATTCAAGGGTCGCAAGATTGCATTCCTAGCGCGCCACGGCGTTGGACATCGGCTCATGCCGTCCGAGGTTCCCTATCGCGCCAACATATTTGCATTCAAGATCATTGGCGTGGAACGCATCATCAGCATTAGCGCCTGCGGATCGTTGCGTGAAGACCTGCCCCCGGGTCACATTGTTGTACCTGACCAGTTGTTGGACCACACGAAAGGCCGGGCTCGGACTTTCTTTGGCGATGGGATAGTTGCCCACTTGAGCACACCCGCGCCCTTCTGCCCTGAACTTTCCGGCATCGTGGCAGACGCGGTTCGCGAGGCGGGCGGCACCGTACATGCCGGTGGAACCGCGATCACGATCGAAGGGCCGCGTTTCTCCACGCGCGCCGAGTCGCAACTTTATCGGTCCTGGGGACTGTCATTGATCGGCATGACGACTGCGCCGGAGGTCTTCCTGGCGCGCGAGGCGGAGTTGTGCTACGCGGTCATGGCGCACGTAACCGACTACGATGTCTGGCACGCAAGCGAGGCGCCAGTTACGGTGGAGGCAGTCGTCCGTACGCTGGAGAAGAATACGACGCTGGCGCAGGCAGCGATCCAAATGATCCTCGCGAGACTGGGGCCGGAGCGACACTGTGACTGCCCGAACGCGCTTGCCGGCGCAATCATCACACGCCCCGACGCGATCCCTCCTGAGACCTTGCAGAGGCTGGCTCCCCTGGTCCGCAAGTACATCCCGGTCTGAGACGTGGTACGAGCCGTTGAGTCGCCGGCGTCCGCTAATATTCGCAAAGGCGAATGGCTGCTCATTGCCGGGCTGATGATCGTTACTCTGGTCGTCCACGCCGCCAGCCCGGTGACAACCAGCACAGACTCCGCCTGGACCTTTCACCTCGCTGCCAGCATCCTGCGTGAAGGCAACGTCAATCTGGATGAATACCGGCCCCTGATGGATCTGGCGCTGGATTACCGGCTCCGCTCTATCGGCAGCCACATTTACTACTACTACCCCGCTGCAACACCGCTGTTGGTGGCACCGGCAGTCCTGCTTGCCAACGCCTTGCTGCCGCTGCGCGGATCGGCCGATCTGTACACATATTTGGATAGTCACGCGCCAGACGACCGCACGGCCCGGCTCGAGAAGCTTGTTGCCTCCGCGATTGTCGCGTTTGCAGCAGTCCTCATGTACCTTGTTGCCAGGCAATTCGGTTCGCGAGCTTCGTCGCTGCTAATCGCCTTCATCTTCGCGTTTGGCACTTCGATGTGGTCCACGGCGAGCCGCGCTCTCTGGCAGCACGGGCCGTCTGTTCTCCTGGCTCTCGTCGCCCTCTATCTCACCCTGGCTGTACCGGGTCGAGCATGGTCGATCTTCACAGCTGGCCTTGTCCTGGCGTTTGCTTACCTTGTTCGTCCCACCAACAGCCTGTCATTTGCTTTCTTCGGCCTCTACTACCTGCTGAACCAGCGCCGGCGGTTCTGGGCCTTCTTGCTGGGCGGATTGGTGGTTCTCGTCCCATACGTGGCGGCGAATCTGGCGGCGTATGGGAACATCTTCCCCCCGTACTCATATCAGTTGTTTGAGCGTCTCGCGACGCCACCCGTATTCGCGGAGGCGTTGGCCGGGACGCTGGTCAGTCCGAATCGCGGCCTCTTCATCTTTACGCCCGTGTTCCTGTTTTCCGTTTACGGCGCGGTCCTCGCCGTCAGAGATTCCGGCTTGGTGCAACAGAATCTGAACCTGTACCTGCTGGCGATCGTGACGGCGCATTGGATCACGACTTCGCTGTTTGAAGATTGGGGTGGCGCCTGGTCGATCGGCCCGCGCTACTTTGTCGATATCATTCCGTACCTGGTCTTTCTCCTGCTGCCTGTGATCGCCTCCCCCGCGATCCGGCAATCCGCATGGAAGTTCGTGTTCATTGCCACCATCGGCATTGGCGTCGTCATCCAGCTGCGCTGTGCCGTGAGCCCGTATCCATTCTTGTGGAACGGCAAACCGCAAGCCTTGGTTGAAGCGCCCGAGCGCAAATGGGACTGGACCGACCTGCAGTTTCTGCGTGGACTTTGCCCGACCAACCCCGCAGAAGGCATGGCGCCCGCCTGCTGGATGGATCACATTGGCTGATCGCTTCGGTCGACGCCTCCTCGGTCTGGCGGCTGCATTCGTCTTTATACAAGCCCTGATCCTGACCCTCTCGCCGGCGGTGCGCGAGCGCTCCTGGGCTGCCGGCTTGCGTTGGTCGCATTGGCTGGGCGTCATCGCGTGGCTGGCCGTGTTCGTGATACTCCTGCGGCTTCAGGAGTTGCGGTTGCCGCACCGAGACCCCTTCATCCTTCCACTCTGCGCGCTTCTCAGCGGATGGGGAATCCTCACCATCTGGCGGCTCGATCCTTCGTACGGAGGTCGTCAACTGGCCTGGTTGGCTCTGAGCGCCTTCGCCGTCGTGCTTCTAATGCCTCATTGGGTCGATCTGGCTGTGCTGCGCAA
The DNA here is from genome assembly GCA_036524055.1 of Anaerolineales bacterium. GTDB lineage: Bacteria > Chloroflexota > Anaerolineae > Anaerolineales > Villigracilaceae > Fen-1038. The sequence goes on from DATDCZ010000172.1 coordinate 16,065, forward strand.
ATACAAGTACCTTCTGCTTGCGACTGGCCTGGTTCTGACTGCGCTGACTATCTTCCTGGGCACGAGCCCGACGGGAAACGGACCCCGCCTTTGGCTTGGATGTTGCGGCATCTATCTTCAGCCCTCCGAACCCCTGAAGCTGCTGCTCGTGGTCTACCTGGCTGCGTACCTGGCTGATAATGTTCAAGTGGGCGGGCGGGCCTTCCCGATGTTGCTGCCAACAATCCTGGTCGCGGGCCTAGCGATCCTGCTGCTGCTCGTCCAGCGAGACCTGGGAAGCGCCAGCATACTCATACTGCTCTACACGATCATCTTGTATGTTGCCACGGGCAGGCGCCGCGTGCTCATCGTGACCTTCCTTGGCGTTGGCGTCGCGGCTCTAGTCGGCTTCTTGTTTGTGGACGTGGTCCGCACACGGCTTGAGACGTGGCTGAATCCCTGGACCGATCCCAGCGGCCTGTCATATCAGATCGTACAGTCGTTGATGGCTGTCGCCAATGGCGGCGTGTTTGGAAGAGGGCTGGGTCTCGGAAGCCCCGGCCTGGTGCCCGTGCCTCACTCAGATTTCATCTACACTGCGATCGCCGAGGAGAATGGCCTTCTGGGGGGGATTGCGTTGCTCGTCTTGTATGGCCTGCTGTTCTCGCGCGGCTTTGTTGTGGCGCTGCGCGCCTCCAACAGGTTCCATCGGTTCCTTGCCATTGGGCTGACTGCCTACCTCGGCGTTCAGTCGCTGTTGATCATCGGTGGCGACCTTCGGCTGCTCCCGCTTACAGGCGTCACTCTTCCGTTTGTCTCATATGGTGGCTCATCTTTACTTACGTCGGCCGTCGCCGCCGCCATGTTGATGACCATATCAAGTAGTCCAGAAGGGAAGCGGCTCCCCATGGAATCGCAGCTTCCATCCACGGTGATCGCAGCCTTGTTGGCTGCGGGCATATTCGCCGCCGCGCTGATGCATTCCTGGTGGACGATTGTGCGGGGGCCAGCCCTGCTTACACGGACCGACAACGCGCGGCGCTCCATCGCCGACCGCTATGTTGTCCGCGGCAGTCTCCTTGATCGAAATGGCGAGCCGATCAGCATGACCGTCGGCTCAAGCGGATCTCTGCGACGGAACTACGTCTATCCGGCACTCGGACCAATCGTCGGGTACACACACCCCACATTCGGACAGGCCGGGCTGGAAGCCTCCCTGGATGATTATCTCCGCGGACTGCAGGGCAACCCAGCGAGCCTGGTGATATGGGATCAGCTAGTGTACGGGACTCCCCCGCCGGGCCTGGACATCCGGCTCACGATCGATCTTGCGATGCAAGATCGCGCCGATGCTCTCCTGGGTGCCTACCGCGGCGCGATCGTCATGTTAAATGCCAACTCCGGGGAGGTGCTCGTTATGGCATCCCACCCCACATACGATGCCAACCAGTTGGACGTTGCTGGCAAGGAGCTGCTGCACCACGAGGGGACACCACTACTCAATAGGGCCACGCAGGGCACGTACAGGCTTGGCAATGCTGCCCAGCCCCTGGCAGAAGCCGCGGGCGTCAATGCTGATCCCGCGGGCTTGCGCGAATTCTACGAGAGGCTGGGGCTGTACTCCCAGCCCGGAATGCGCATGCCGGTTGCTGTCCCTGTGGCAATTGAGAACCCAGGCCAACTGCATGTGAGCCCGCTTCAACTCGCGGTTGCGGCCGCTTCACTCAGCAACCATGGCATCCGCCCCAGCCCCCGCCTTGCACTCGCGGTCAACACACCGCGCGAATCCTGGGTGGTGCTGCCGGCATTGGATGAGACCGTGCGCGTCCTGCCGCGCGACACGGCTGACGCCACAGCCATCCACTTTGGCCTGCAAAATCGGCCCCAATGGCAGTGGCGGGTTACGTCAACCACATCGGGTCAGACTCTCACATGGTATGTGGCCGGCACGCTGCCCGATTGGCAGGGCAGTCCCCTCACCGTCGTGGTGCTGCTGGAAAGCGCGGACGTCGCGGCCGCCACCACGATGGGGACTGAGCTGCTCGCCTACGCGCTAAATCCCTGAATTGCGCTGCGCTTCTCCCTGCGACCTAAGGGCAGACGAAGTTGGTGCCTGACGAATCCTGCTTTATGTCGACGGTAGTGCCCTCAAAGATCGAAATACTGCCGAGGTCCGTCTCGGTGGTCCAATCCATTACCGTGTAGTCGCCCGGAGCGATCTGCAACTGGTTATCAGGCGATGTGCTGCGATCCGGGAGGATGGAGCCTCCGGGATTGAGCATCATCTCGTGGGGCGTACAGTTCCGAACATAGGCCGGCACGGCCGCCTCGACGGCCATGACTGGCAGAGCCTCTACGGTGCCCCCAACGCTTGTATATTTCGTCTTAAGCGTGATCCAACCCAGGCTCTTGCTCGTATTCGGCGTGTTGATCAAAACCCAACTGCCATCGCTGTTGCGCGCCGTCGCGACGCTTGACTGACCTTCACGAAGCGCCCCTACAGTGTTGTACTCTGGGCCCGGTCCGCGCCTCACGTTCAGTCGTCCGCCTACCGCCGACACAGTGACCACTGGTGGTGGTCCTTGCGTGGACGTGGCAGTGGAAGTGACCGCCTCGATTGCGACCGGGCTGACAGGTGACTGCGTAGGCGCGCTCGCTGGAGTGTCGGCAACAGTGGCGGTGGACGGCGCCGTGCCCGTGGCTTGTGCTGCGGCGCTCGGCGCGGCCGCCTGCAGATTGCAGGACATGATCGCTGCGCTGATGAGCATTAGCGCGATGACTTGGCGCGCTCCCGGTTTTTGCATCAACATCCTGTCTCCTTTTCGCGCTTACCCGCGTTCGTCCCAGGCAGTGTTGGGATCCCCAGACTCCCGGAATAAAACGGCCCGTTCTTTCGAACGGGCCTGGATCATGCTACTTAAGCGGCCAACTATGTGCCGTCGTCAACGTCCTTGGTGCCATAGCCGGGGCCGGACTTGAAGAAATCATAGTTCGGCTTGATGTCGGGCGTCAGGTCCACAACTTCGCCCGCATTGAGCTTCCGTGTGGTCTCAAGCACAATAGGCTTGCCATGATGGTTCACTGCACCTTCGAAGTGCCCGGTCAGGCCCACGTTGCTGACGTATTCGGTTCCCTTGGCGGTGTAGGCCGACGGGACCTCGTCTTCCGGGAAGATCGCCGCATAAGGGCATTCCGGAATGCAGGCACCGCAGTCAATGCACGTGTCGGGGTCAATGTAAATCCACGGCCACTTGTCCTTGGGAAAGCCCGGGACCATGCACTCCACCGGGCATACTTCTATGCAACCGCGATCGCGAACACAAAGGCTGGTGATGATGTGGGTCATCGTCCTCTCCTTGGTCTTGGTAACCTGGCAGCATTCTAACATAACTCCGCTGCAAGACCCCGGAAAAGAAAGACGTCCATCCGCGGCGTGGACTCGGGAACGCTATTTCGCGGAAAAGCGGCTCGCGACCGCGTCCCAATTGACAACGTTCCACCAGTTCGTGACGTACTCAGCGCGCCGATTCTGGTATTTGAGGTAATACGCGTGCTCCCAGACGTCGATGCCCATGATCGGCCTGGCGCCATCCGAGAGAGGATTGTCCTGGTTCGCGGTTGATACAACAGCGAGGCCCGAGCCCTTCTTCACCAACCATGCCCAGCCCGAGCCGAAGCGTCCGTTGGCGGCCTTCTCGAATTCCGCTTTGAACTGGTCAAACGAGCCAAAGCCCGCGTCGATCGCCTTGGCGAGGTCGCCCTTCGGCGCTCCTCCGGCCTTAGGTGCCATGATCTCCCAGAACATGCTGTGATTCCAGGTTCCGCCGCCGTGGTTCCGCACCACCATGCGTACGTCCTCCGGCACAGCGTTCAAGTCTCCCAGCAGCGCTTCCAGGGCCTTGCTCGCAAGTTCGGGGTGCTTCTCAACTGCCCCATTAAGATTGGTAACATACGCCGCGTGGTGCTTGTCGTGATGGATGGTCATCGTCTGAGCATCGATATACGGTTCCAGTGCGTCCACTGCATACGGCAGCTTCGGAAGTTCGAAAGCCATTGTCCTCTCCTTTTGCCAAGCTGGCCTTGCCTGAGATTTTTATGACAAATATCATCAAAATTCTATTCGTCCGTCGATGGTATGTCAAGCTTCAGGGCCAACTCGTTAACGCGACACATACGGGCTGCCGCTGCGCGTGCGCCAACGCGGGAAGGGTATACTTCGGCGGCAAGTCCTCGTGTGAACGGATTTCCTCATGAAATACGCGAAAGCGCACCGATTTTTGCCACTCGTGCTGGGAATAGCCATAGTTGCGGTCTCAACCGCGTCGATCCTCATCCGGCTTGCACAACAGCACGCACCTTCCATCACAATCGCTGCCCTCAGGCTTTCGATTGCGACCGTCGTGCTGGCCCCCTGGGCGTTGACACGACACCGGGCAGAACTGCTGGCTCTAGGGCGGAGGGATCTCCTGCTGGCCGCGCTCTCCGGTTTGTTTCTGGCGCTCCACTTCGGCACATGGATCACATCGCTCGAATACACGACGGTGACAAGCTCTGTTGTCCTCGTGAGCACCGGCCCTATCTGGGTAGCGCTCTTATCACCTCTATTCTTACGTGAGCATCTGACTGCGGGCAGCCTCGCTGGCCTGGCCCTCGCCGTGTTGGGTGGGATCGTTATTGCCGCAGATGGTGCCTGCGCCTGGGAGGGCGGACTGCGTTGTGAGCAGATCGGCCAGATCGCGACCGCGTCCAGTTCCTGGGGCAATTTTCTTGCGCTCGCCGGCGCGTGGGCGGTAACGGGGTATCTCATCCTCGGCAGGCGACTCCGCGCGACTCTCTCGCTCATTCCATACGTCTTCACAGTATATGGATTTGCAGCCATTGGCCTGCTCGCGGCCGCATTAGCCATGCATAAGCTGGTCTTCGCTGTGCCGGCAATCACCTATCTTTGGATCGTGCTCCTCGCTGTTGTCCCGCAACTGATCGGTCACTCAACCTACAATTGGGCGCTCGCATACTTGCCGGCTGCAGTCGTCGCAGTGACGACCCTGGGTGAACCGATCGGTTCGGCGGTGTTGGCCTTCTTCATCCTGCACGAGCTGCCGGGAGCGTTCGTGCTCACCGGCGCGATCCTGATCCTGATCGGAATCTACCTTGCGGCACGCGGTACGCGGCCTGCCGCAAGGTCTCCTGCACAGATAGCGGAGACCTAGACCCAGGCAGTATTGGGCGCACCACACGGATGACGGGCAGGCGCCCATCCGAGGCAACATCCTTGAACATGCCTTTCAAAAGACGCATCCCCTTCGACGTGCGGCCGTCACCCATCGCCGGCATGGGTGCATTCGCGAAGCGGCGTATTCGCAAAGGGGCGCGCATTATTGAATATGCCGGTGAGCGCATCACGCCAGCAGAAGCGGACGTCCGCTATGAGGGCGGCCCCGCCGTACATCCGTTGGTGCTGCTTTTCAGCGTGGATAGCCGCACCGTTATCGACGCGGCTGTGGGCGGCAACCAGGCTCGCTTTATCAACCACTCCTGTGAGCCCAACTGCGAGGCAGTCACCGAGGGCCGCCGGATATGGATCTATGCCTTGCGGGAGATCCAGCCTGGGGAGGAACTCACTTACGACTACAACCTCACCGACGCCGGTGAAGATCCCGCAGCCCAAGCGCGAGAATACGCCTGTTCCTGTGGCTCCCGTACTTGCCGCGGCACGATGTTTCGTGTGCGGAAGTGACCTCTGACGCGGCCGGCTAAAGCCAGTCGGGGGTTCTAAGGTACAATAATTCCGATATGTTCAAGCGTCCATTCACCCCCGCGGACTCATCGTCTTCGCCGACGGCAGTCGAGCGAATCACGTCTGTGCTGGGACCAGGCGTGATCTGGCACGGGTCCATCAGCGGATCGGGCGGTGTTCGCATCGAGGGGGCGTTTGAGGGAGAGATCGCCCTGCGCGGGCTTCTGGTCGTCGGCGAGACGGGGCGCGTGACCTGCGACAATGTGCGCGCCAACGCCGTCATCGTAGCCGGGGCAGTGCGCGGCAATATCACGACCCAGAAGCTCGAAATACGCGCCAGCGGCCGCGTTTGGGGCGATGTAGTCACGACTGCTTTTGTGACGGACGAGGGCGCGTTCCTGCGTGGCCAGATCCGAATGGAGGAATCCGTTGAGCTCGGCCTGGAGGCTGTGCCAGCCTCCGAAGCGGAAAGTTCCGGGTCACAACCCGAGTCAGACGAGAAGCAGCCGGGCGGCAAGGTAGACGCGTTCGGCGGCACAACTGTGGTCCGGCGACGAAATAGCGCCGCCTAGGCAAGGTGACCGGGGTCAAGTGAACCCGGGCCGCACTGATTTCCAATGCATTTCGACGAACTGCACATAGAAACGCGTCGCGAGCGACCGGCGCATGCGCGCTCCGAGGGCGAGAGCCTCCTTCGCAGGGCTGGATACCTGGACAGCCAGGGTCAACTGACTCTGCTGGGCGCCCGGGCCATCGAGCGAATACGCGCGGCCCTTCAAGACGGAATAGAACACATGCAGGCTCAGTTGGGTCTGCCTTTGCTGCGTACCGCCGATGCCGAGACGGTGGTTGAGTTGCCCTTGGGCAACTTCGACCTCCTTCACTGCCGCAAGTGCGGATACACGGCTTCGGCTGAGATGGCGAAGGCCCGAAAAGTCCCTGGTCCCTCCGACTCGCCGAGGGCGCTCCAGCGTGTGCCTACACTGGACTGCAGCACGATTGAATCCCTGGCAAATGTTCTGGGCATTCCAACCAGGCAGACCGCCAAGGCGCTGCTGTACGTTCGCCCTGGCACGGACGAGCTGATCTTTGTGATTATCCGAGGCGACATGCAGCTCAGCGAAGCGAAACTGTGCAAGCTCGTGGGCGACGTGCAGCCGGCGTCCAAGGAACAAATCCTCAACGCTGGCGCCGTTCCGGGATACGCCTCTCCGATCGGGCTGCGGCACGCCCTCATCGCCGTGGACGATCTGATCCCAATTTCACCCAACCTCGTTGCCGGCGCCAATGAGCCGGGCTATCACCTGCTCAATACCAACTATGAACGCGATTATCTTGCAGACCTGGTGGGCGACCTCGCAGCAGCGCGGCCCGGGGACCCCTGCAGCGTGTGCGGCTCACCGCTGGAGTCGTCGGCAGGACTGCTGTTATCGACTGCCACGGAGATTCATTACGAGAATGTGCTTCAAGCGCTCGCAGAAATGAATCACGACGATCACGGGCTGCGCTTGCCCGTGGGCTTGTCACCATTCGACGTGTATTTGATGCACTTGGCGTCCCAGAAGTTCGAGACCAGGCAGGCGGCCTCCGCGCTTCATGACGAGCTGGAGGCCGCGGGCATCTACGTTCTGCTGGACGATCGTGACGAGCGCGCCGGTGTGAAATTCAACGATGCCGACTTGCTCGGATTTCCGCTGCGCGTGACAGTTGGCGAGAAGAACCTTGCGAACCGAATGGTAGAATTGAAAGCGCGCAGCAGCGCTTTGACGGAATTGGTCCCAGTCGACGGGATCGCCTCCAGACTCCAATCTCTGAGCGCCACAACACAATGAGCGAACGAATTCAAATGTCCTCCCCCGACCTTACGGAGGCGGAGCGCAACGCCGTGCTGGATGTGCTGCGCACCCCGTTTCTCAGCATGGGACACTGGGTGCTGGACTTTGAGAAGGCGTTCACTGACTTCACGGGCCGGACTCACGCCATCGCGGTCTCCTCCGGCACGACTGGATTGCACCTGTGCGTACGCGCGGCCGCGATCGAGCGCGGCGACCTCGTCATCACAACCCCATTTTCCTTCGTAGCTTCGACCAACGTCCTGCTCTACGAGGGTGCCATCCCTGTGTTCGTTGACGTTGATCCTGCCACCGGCAATATGGATCCTCGGCTTGCGGAGCAGGCGGCCCGCGACCTCGCTGCCGGTGGGACTTCGGCCAAACGGTGGCTGCCGCGCTCAGGTGCGGAGGGCCACCGGCCCCTCAAGGCCATCCTGGCCGTGGATGTGTTCGGCCAGCCGGCGGATCTGGATGCTTTGCGGAGGATCGCCACTGAACATGGGCTGGGCATGATCGAGGACGCTTGCGAGGCTCTCGGCGCCGAGTACAAGGGCAGGCTCGCCGGCACGGCGGGCGATACGGCGGTATTCGCCTTCTACCCCAACAAGCAGATCACTACCGGCGAGGGCGGGCTGATCGTCACCGATGATGAGCAGGCAGCCGATCTCATGCGCGCGCTGCGGAACCAGGGCCGCGCTGCTGGTGACACCTGGCTCCAGCACACGCACCTCGGCTACAACTACCGCCTGGATGAGATGTCTGCCGCCCTCGGCATGATCCAGATGGGCCGTCTGCAGGAGCTGCTGAGTAAGCGCGATCAGGTTGCGCGCTGGTATGAGTCCTACCTGCAAGGCATTCCGGGTGTGCGGCCGCCAGTGATCGAACCATTCACAACGCGGACGTCGTGGTTCGTTTATGTGGTGCACTTCGATGCGCCCATCGATCGGGATGCGTTTGCCAGACGCATGACGGCTCGCGGCATTCCCGTCCGTCCGTATTTCCTGCCGATCCATCTGCAGCCCTATGTCGCAGAACGCTTTGGATTCCGGGAGGGCGATTTTCCGAATACAGAGGAACTCGGCCGGCAGGGCCTTGCGCTGCCATTCTCAGGGGTGATGCGTGAGGCTGAGGTGGAGCGTGTCTGCGCTGCCCTGCGAGCCGAGCTGATAAGCGCATAATGTCTGGCAACTGGCCCGTCCCGGCTTGATCAGCCAATGAACACCGGACTCTTCCCGCCAACGAAACGTTGGGGGCTCATCCTGCACGGCTCGCTCATTGTGGCCCTTGCCATAGTCTCGGCCTGGGGGTCTTGGCAGCTGTCGTCGACACCTGTCGGCCCGGCCTTTGTCCTCTATTTGCTGATCGGCCTGCTGGCCTTCGCGCCCATCCCCTTGATTGGCTATCGAGCATATGCGTTATACAAAGCCATGTATCGGCTTGACAGGGATACGTTGGAGCTGCGTTGGGGTTTGCGCGATGAGCTGATCCCGCTTACGGATATCGAGTGGGTGCGACCGGTTTCCGATCTGACATATCCGCTCCGCCTTCCGCCTCTGCCCATTCCGGGCGCCATACTGGGGCTGATGCGTCACCGTGACCTGGGCGTGGTGGAGTTCCTGGCCAGTCGCGCGCGTGGTCTGCTGCTCGTCGGCACGCCGAAGCGGGTGTACGCCATCTCGCCCGATCGCCCGAAGGAGTTCCTGGACACGTTCGCGCGCGCCGTCGAGCTGGGCAGCCTCGGCGAGGCACGATCGAAATCCCAATTCCCGTCGCTGGTCTTCGCGCACGCATGGGAATCGGGCCTGGTGCGCTATCTTTGGCTGGTCACCCTGTTCTTGAATCTGGGGCTCGCAGCCTGGATCAGCTTTCTGATCCCATCAACGCCTTCGTTCGCGCTGGGTTTCCGCCCGGATCAGAGTCCCGAGGCTGTTCCATCGGTGCAGCTAATCATCCTGCCCCTTGTCAGCGTTTTCCTGAGCCTGGTGGGATGGATCGCCGGGCTATTTTTCTATCGTTGGCCCAAGCGCCAGACGCTGGCGATCGTTCTGTGGGCAGCCGGCGCATTCTCGAGCCTCCTGTTCCTTGTATCACTCCTGTTCATTGTCATGACGCCGGTGTAGCGGCACCGCATGCAGCTCGCGATCGGACTCGTACTGGCGGCGGGGATATCCACTGCCGCCTATGCGGCAGGAAGCCTAACGCGCTCTGGCGCCCTCGCAGCGGTGGTAGTAGGCACAACCGTGTATGGCCTTGGAGATTGGCGGGCCGCGATCATCCTGCTCGCTTTTTTCTTTACCTCATCATTCTGGGGCAAGATCCTGCAAGCGAGAGGCAGGCGGCCGGAGGGTGCATACTCCAAGGGGGGCAAGCGGGACGCGGGTCAGGTTCTGGGCAATGGTGCCACAGCGGCACTTCTGCTAGTTATCCTTGAAATGCTTCCAGGCGCGGCGTGGCCGCTCCTTGCCTTCGCGGGAGCACTCGCGGCCGTAAACGCGGACACCTGGGCCACCGAGCTTGGCGCCCTAGCGCCAAAGCCACCTCGCCTCATCACGCATCTACGTCAGACGGTCCCGCCGGGCACAAGCGGCGGTGTGACCCTGGCAGGGACATTGTCCGCCCTCCTGGGGGCTCTGCTGATCGCGTCGCTGAGCCTCGTGCTCCTGCCAGGCTTCAGCTTGGCGGGCGGCATCGCTGTAGCGGTGGGCGGACTCGTCGGCGCGCTGCTCGACTCTTACCTGGGGGCAACCCTGCAGGCCATGTATAGATGCACTACCGAGCATGTGGTCACGGAGCAGCACCCCTTTCATCGCTGCGGCGCGCGGACGGTGCACATCCGTGGATGGGGCTGGCTCAATAACGATTGGGTCAATTTCGCCTGTTCCGTCGCGGGCGCGGCCATCGCGTGCCTTGTAGCAGCCGCTCTCGGAGCGATCTAGGCTCTCTTCCCTGCTACCGTCCTGACGAAGTCCCAAATCTTTTCCGTGGTCTGATCCCACGTCGGGGCGGCCTCGAAGCGGCGCAAAGCCGCGAGCCCCATACGCACGAGTAGCTCCCTGTCGCGCCCCAGGTTCCGAATGCGCTGCGCTAGCGTGGCCGCATCCCCGGGTTTCACCAGAAAGCCATCGACGCCGTCGGTGATGAGCTCTGGGACCGCGCCTGCGGTCGTGCCGATCGCCGGGAGGCCCTGGGCCATGGCTTCAAGATACACAATCCCGAAACCTTCATAAAAAGAGGGAACCACCAGCACGTGGCCCGCGCGAAGTCGCTCGGAGAGAGCCGCATCGTCGAGCTCGCCCCGGAACCTCACGGGCAGACGCAGTTCGGCTACGCGGCGCTCCATGCGGCCGGCGAACGCTGGGTCCACGCGGGGTCCGACCACATCCAACTTGAGCTGATCGCGGTCCACCATGGACACTGCCTCAAGCAGTAGATCGAGTCCCTTGGCCGCGGTCAGGCTCCCAACGAAGATCACCCGCAGCGGCCCCGATTCATGCGCCCGACGCCTTACTTCTGCCGCGGCGACGCGACCCAGTCGGTCCCCTCCGGGAACAGCAACCACATGGGGCTTCTTCACCGCGAGCAGCAACTCCACCGAGGCCCGCGTCGTCTCGGAATTGAATACAAAGCCATCAACCAAGCGAAGATATCGGCGCTCAACGGCGCGATAGATCGCATTCTGCCATTCTGGCCGACGCTCCGACGAGCGCAGATGATGCACGATGCTGATGATCGGGGAGACACGCGGCCGCCGATTGGCGAGGAACAGTGAGGGGTGATTCAGTTCGTCCTGAAGAATGAGATCGAAGCCACCCTCGACCGGAGTCCCTACGTTATCCAGCAGGCTGGCAGCATACGGGCGCCGCGGCATGGATATGATGTCGACAGTGTTGCCGCGGTGTCGCAACTTCGAGACCAACATGCGATCATAAAGATATCCCCCGCTCACGGTTTCCAGCGAGCCGTAGATGACCAGCGCGATCCTCACTCGCCCCTGACCTCACGTGAAGGCTTGTAGAACCGGTCTAAACACCGGAACTGTAGGCAGCCCAGGCGACGTCATCTTCCCACAAGACCACTTTCATGCTGAGCGGCCGGTCGCTCGTGAGCTTCTCGCGCAAGCGGTCGGCGATGATTCGGGCAAAATGCTCCAGGCTCGGATTGAGCCCTGAGAACTCCGGCAGATCGTTCAGGAATTGATCCCGGTAGCGCTCAACGATATCGCCCAGGTGCTTCTCAACAGCTACGATGTCCACCAGAAAGCCATGCTGATCGAGGTCGGTGCCCTCGAGTTGGAGCTCCAATTGATATCGATGCGCGTTGGGCAAGTTCTCCCTACCCCAATCACCTCCGAACAAGGCATGCCTGGCGATGAAATGTCGATGTACCGCAAGCGTATACACGGGGGCTCCTTGAGTCTGAGGCGATCGCCTCGGGATCAGTCATATGTGATCACCGTCTGGATGGCCTGATCGGGCGCTTCATCCAACAGTCGATAGGCTTCGGCCGCGTGCTCGATTGAAAACCGACGGGTGATCCATTTATCGGGTTGAATTCGTTCAATGGCCTTCCACGCCACCGCAAATCTGCGCGACTTGCTCCATCGACCGCTGAGTTCTGGTGAAATCGTGCTGACTTGCGAGGCAATCAGTCGCAACCTCGAGCGATGGAATTTTCCGCCGAGATCAATCGCGGCCTTCTTTTCCCCGTACCACGAGCCAATGACTACGCGTCCAGAGTAGGCTGTGAGGGCGACGGCATCATCCAGGGCGGAGGGGTTTCCCGTCGCTTCCAGGACAACATCGAATCCATCGCCCGACTTGCCTATGAATGCCTCGGCCTTGGCCCTAAAGTCCTTGTCATCGGGGTTGAGCGTCGCAGTGGCACCCAACACATCCGCGGCGGCGCGTCGCCGCGCAAAGCGGTCTGCCGCGATGACGCACTCCAATGGGAATTCAGTCAGCAGCGCCGTGCTCAGCAGCCCCACGATGCCCAGGCCAAGCACGAGGGCGCGCTCGCCCAGCATCGGCGTCGCATCTTGTATGAGGTTCACTGCCGTTTCTGCATTCGGAAGGAACACGGCTTGCTCAGCCGCGATTCCCGACGGGACCTCAAGGAGCGTCTCCGGCCTTGCGGCGAAGAAAGAGCTGTGCGGGCGAAATGCAAACACCCGTTTGCCCTCCCATCCGGGCTTCACGGACGGTCCCGCTGAAACCACCCTGCCGACAACCGAGTAGCCGTACGGTGT
>DATDCZ010000173.1:0-3439 GCA_036524055.1 Anaerolineales bacterium
CGTGCTGTATTTCGCGGTGCGATGGCTGGTGGCTCCGACGCTGCGGGCGTCGGAGTACGGGATGGCGGCTCGAAGCCGCCTCCCGCGACGGACGCGTGCCGCGCTGATGGTGCTGGTGGTGCAGGGGCTCGCGTGGCTGGCGTCGTTGGGCGCGCTGTATTTCTTCGAACACCCCTGAGTGCCGTTCCCCTCTTAACCTCCGTCATCCTTCGGTGAATACCTCGCCAGCACCACGCCGGTGGTGGTGGTCTTGCTGTCCACGAGGCGCAGCGAGGAGAACGGACTGCCCTCATTGAAGAGGCGGAACCCGGTCCCCAGCAGCAGCGGATGGATCGATAGCGCGTACTCGTCGATCACGTGATAGGGCATCAGCGAGCGCACCAGGTTCACGCTGCCCAGCACCAGGATGTCCTTGCCCAGCTCGTGCTTGAGCTTCGCCACGGCCTCCCCCGCGTCCTTGCCTTTGAGCAGCGTGGAGTTCATCCACGGCAGCGGCTCTTTGAGGCTGCGTGAGGCCACGTACTTCTGCGCGTTGTTCAGCACCTCGGTGAACATGTTGCCGTCGGTGCGGCCGGGCCAGACCTTGTAGAAGTCCTCGTAGGTGCGCCGGCCGAAGAGCAGCACGGGCTGCTGCGCCATACCCTTGCCGGCCTCCTGCGCCATGACCGGGTCGAAGTAAGGCCCGGCCCAGCCACCGAACTTGAATCCGTTGCGCGTGTCCTCGTCGGGGCGTCCAGGCGCCTGAGTTACTCCATCCAGCGTGACGCTGAGATTGACGATCAGCTTACCCATAAGAGCCTCCTTTTCCGTTGATGGACAACGGTGCAGCCTGGTGCGCCGCAGACGCCAATGTGCCACGAGGGTTGCCGGGCACGGCGACCTATCCTACCCGCTTCCGGGGCAGAATGCCTCGTTCACGAGATTGAACATTTCTGGATCCAGGCGATAGCCCTGGGCCCGAAGATCAGCCAGGCTCCGACACGCCTGGAGTCTGTACGCAGGCACCGTGTTGATCTGGCTAGCTAGTTGTTTGACCTTCGGTGTTTTGTGAAGTGCAGCGTAGGCCTGCAGGAACGGCATCCACTCGATAGGGTCGTTTGGACCGTAGCCGGCCATTTCAGCCTCTTCGCCCAGCCTGGCCACCTCCGCCAAATTGCCCTGCTGGCGCGCCAATTCAGCTGTTTCGTAGTAGTAGCACCACCCGTGTCTGGGCTCCGTCCCGAACAGCGCCTCGGGGGGCTTCGGAGCACTGCCGGCGGTAGCGATGATGTCGATATTGGATCTTGACGAGGTCAGCAGAGCTAGCAGCCCATCGTCCACGGAGAGCTCAGGCGAGTCGCCATCCACAGCACGAACGCACGAAGTGGATGATGGCTGGGTAAGCACGAGGACATTCTTGTAATGATAGGTGAGTGTTGAATTGGTGATGATGAGATCGGTCTCGTCCTTGTCCTTGCTGCCCATGGCAATGTTGTAGGCCGCCTCCGGCGTCATCGGCACTGCAGAGAGATTCACCCGGATCGGCGTGCCGACCTGCGGGCCGCCAAAGTAGATAGCGTTCGCCGGGCCCCACACGGGCGCCGGGTCATCCGCGTAATCGATACCCGGGTAGAGGACGACCAGCGTGCTTTCGCTGCTGAGTGAGGGCGCCCGCCACGCAACCTGCCACCAGAATTCCCGTATCGCCCTCTCTTCACGGACGGCGCCGGCCGCCAACGCCTGATGCGTAAGGCCCGCCATCCCAATCAGGGCCGACAGAAAACCCAGCCGCAGGCCCCTCGGGGAGAGGCTGTATGCGAGCGCGCCAACAACCAGCACGCCGGCCAGGGATCCCGGCAGTGCGTAATGGGAGTACCGTCCGAATTCGACGTGGCGGTTCGCCAGCACAATCGGCAAAACTGCGCCGATGGTTCCCAGCACGCCGATCCACAGAGCCTCCCTGTGCCACACGCCGGTCTCATCCGTTTCCGTTGGACTCTCTTTCGGGTCCATGGGGCCGATGAACCGGGCCGCGGCCACGGAAAGCGCGATCGCAGCCGCCGCTGCTGCGAGGGCCAGCAGCATGTCGCTCAATCGCAGCTGGAAAAAGCTTTGCTCGAATGGAACCGCCCATGCCAGAAAATCGACGTTCAGCGTCGACTGGAAAGTGCGCACGATCCACCACGGCAGCGTCAGCGCGGACTCGAACACGCGGCCGAGTTGTATGCCCGCCACCTGGGCTTTCCGCCAGTTCTCAAAAAGCAGTTGGTACCAGCCGACGAAAGCCAGAGGGATCAGCCAGAAGACTGCATCGGCGCGCAAAGCCTGGCCGATGGCCGCGCGCAGATCGCTCCCCGGTGCGCTTCGGCGGATGAATAAGTAGACACACAGCAGCCGAAAGAACTCCATGCCGATTGCATATTCCACAAGTGCCAAATAGCTCCATCCGGTGATGAGCGCGCCCGCGATCCATGCCAGCTTGCGCAACCTCGAGGGGCTCTGAAGGCTCTTCAGCGTGAAAACAATTGAGAGCACCATCAGCGCAAGGCTCAGGACGTAAGGTTGGAATTCAAAGGCTCTGGGCCACCAGATGAAACCCGGGAAGATCATAAACAAGGCCGCCAGAAAGACGTTTGACTGCTTCTGCCTCGGCCATAAAAGACTGAAAAGCCATAGCGCCGCGAAACCACCGAGCAGGCGCCAGAGGAAGAGGGAGAGATGGTACGGGATTGGTTGCAAGCCGAATAGCGAGAACAGCAGCTCATACAGCGGTCCACGCGCCGGTCGCGTGTGCAGCGTCAGGTCCAGAAACGCCCCGGGTCCGCCGACGAGAGCGGTATACAGGAAGTACCAATCATCCTTCCTGAACGAGAGTTGTGGCAGGCGGGGGAGATAGATCAGTGCGCCAAGGAGCGCCAGGAACAGATGTGAAAGACCCTTGAACCGTCTGGCTGGAGGGCTCACAACTCGTTTGCTATTGCGCGGCGCGTTCGTCTTGGCCATCTGACCTCCAATGCGGCAAGAGGAATGGCACTTCGCCGCGGTACTTCTTGTAGGCTTCACCCAGGCGCAGCTCGAGCTCCTGCTCCTCGAAGTACTTGAGGAAGAAAAGGTGTGCCGGGATCAGGCCGAACACCACCGTCAGCAGCAGCAGCGTGGATCCGGCAATGAGCGCCAGGCTGAGCGCCACCAGGTAGTAGCCCAGCGACATGGGGTTGCGCGTGCGCCGGTAGATATCGACAGCCACAATCTCCTTCGTGAGCACGAAGGCGTTGGCGCCGTGCCCAAGGCGGCGCAGCGACTGGTTGGATGCGACCATCAGGTACAGGCCCGGCACCGCCAGCAAAGCGCCCAGCGCAAGGCGCAGCGGCCGCAGCGGCAGAGGCGGGAGGCCCACCAGGGCGTCGAGATGCGTGAGCCCCGGCCAGAAGACAGCCACGAGCCCCGGCCCGCCCAGCGC
>DATDCZ010000174.1:0-5868 GCA_036524055.1 Anaerolineales bacterium
GAACAACATTCCCTACGTGGGCGAAGTGGATGCGGGCTATGGCCGTGCCATGCACTGGATCCGGATCGAGCGCTTCTGGCAGGGGAGCTTCCCTGAAGTCAAGATGACGCCGTATCAGCCGATGCTGTGCCAGCAGTGCCATAAGGCGCCGTGCGAGCCCGTGTGCCCAGTTTTCGCGTCGGTGCACAGCGCGGCCGAGGATATCAACCTGCAGGTGTACAACCGCTGCGTGGGGACGCGATACTGCGCCAACAACTGCCCCTACCAGGTGCGGACCTTCAACTGGAGGGACTATACCGATACGCGCGTGCGCCCCGAAATCGCCAGCCTGCAGAACCAGCTGAACCCCGACGTGACAGTGCGGCGGCGCGGCGTCATGGAGAAGTGCACGTTCTGCATCCAGCGCATACGCCACGTGGAGGACACGGCCAAGTCTGAGGGCCGCGAGATTGAAGATGGCGAGGTCGTGCCGGCCTGCGCGCAGGCATGCCCGGCAGATGCGATCGTGTTCGGGCGCATCGACGATCCTGAAAGCCGTGTCAGTCGCGCGGGGAATGTGGCGCGCGGTTTCCTGCATCTTGAAGAGCTGGGCACCCTACCCCGCGTGACCTACCTGAAGGGAGAGGCCGATGGCATTAGCGGCTAGGCGCCTCACGCAAGCCGGCGCTCACGCGGAAGAACACGAAGATCCGCGCCAGCACCTGATGCACGATCCCAAACCTCGAGGCGAAATGAACTCGATGATGATGGAATCGATGCACGCAGCCGGATGGAAATACTATGTGGCCGTAGGCGTACTCTCGCTGCTGGTCGCCACGTGCTTCTTCTATGCCTGGGGCTACATGATCGCGAACGGCCTGGGCGTGGCAGGCGTAAACAAGCCGGTCTTCTGGGGCATTTTCCTGGTCAACACCGTCTTCTGGATCGGCATCAGCCATGCGGGCACGTTCATCTCGGCCATCCTGCGCGTGATGAAGATCGAAGGGCGCCGGCCGTTCACGCGCGCCGCCGAATTGATGACGACCTTCGGGCTGGTGCAGGCGGGAGCAAGCGTCTTCATGCACATGGGCCGTGCCTGGCTGGCGGCGTGGCTGTTCCCGTTCCCGAATGAGCGGGGGCTGTGGCCCGACTTCCACTCGCCGCTGATGTGGGACTTCCTGGCGATCAACACATACCTGCTGTGCAGCACGATGTACCTGTTCCTACCGCTGATCCCCGACCTGGCCATGGTGCGGGACCGCACGACCGGCTGGAAGAAAATCCCGTACAAGATCCTGAGCCTGGGTTTCCGCGGCACCGAAGGGGAATGGAAGAACCTGACGACGGCAATGAATATCTTCGCCTTTGCGATCATCCCGGTGATGTTCTCGGTGCACACGATCGTGTCCTGGGATTTCGCCATGGCGATGCGACCGGGCTGGTCCTCCACGGTTTTCGGCCCGTACTTCGTGATCGGGGCGCTGCAATCCGGCATGGCCGCTGTCGCCATCGTGCTGTTCTTGATACGTTCCACGATGAAGCACATGAAGTACTTCATCCGTCCCGAGCACTTCAATCTGATCGGTAAGTTGATGTTGATCGTATCGCTTACGTGGGGCTACTTCTACTTCAACGACTACCTGGTGCCGTGGTACGGGGGAGACAAGTGGGAGAAACTGCTGCAGGAGTTCACCGAGCGCGGACCGCAGTGGTACCTGTGGCTGATCATGCTGATCTTCAACACGGCCGTGCCGTGGCTGATCCTGTGGAACCGGAAGTGGCGCAGCACGCCCTGGTTGCTGGCCAGCGTGGGCGTGATCATCAACATCGCCATGTGGCTGGAGCGTTACGTGATCATCCCGGTGGGGCTGTCGGTGAACCGCATGCCGTTCACCTGGCGCCTGTATGTGCCGGCGGTCGAGATCTTCCTGACGATCGGTACGATCTCGCTTTTCCTTCTGTTGTACATGCTGGCATCACGCCTGATCCCTCTCATCCCGGTCTGGGAAGTGCAGGAGGGCCAAGTGGCGCATATGTTGCGCCGGGTCGGCAAGGCGGAGGTGTCGACTGTGAGCGACATTGAATAGGGGAGGGAGGGGACATGGCTGAACCTGTCATGCTTCTTGCTCTTTTCGACGATATCGAGCCCGCCGCCGACGGGATCGCCAGGCTGCGGGAGCTGGGCGTGCACGACGAGGCGATGAACGTAATCTCGGGGCTGCCATTCCCGGCGCGGGTACTGGGGCGCCCCGGAGCAATCACGCGCGTGTCGACGATCGCACTTGCGGGTGCGGGGATCGGCGCGCTCTTTGGCTTGTTCCTGTTGTACGGCACGGCCTATTTGAATCCGCTATACGTCGGCGGACAGCCGCTCTTCCCGGTGCCCATGGGATTCATCACAACGTTCGAGATGGCCATGCTGGGATTGATGGGACTGGCTTTCGTGGGTATGTTCGTGGACAGCGGCTTTCCGTCGTACACGCCGAAACACTATGTGCCTGAGATCAGCGATGGGAAGATCGGCATCTTCTTCCGGTGCGATCCGGCGGACGAGCAGAAAATGATGGACGGGCTGAAGAAAGCTGGCGCGGCCTCGGTCAAGCCGGCGGAGGCGCGGCAGCTATGAGCACCAGCCTGAGCCTGATCCTCAAACGCCTGGCGCTCGTATTCCTCGCGGGCGGGCTAGTACTCGGCGTCTTGATGGTCTTTTCATACGACATCATCAAGATCGATTGGATTTCCTTCATGGAGATCCAACCATCGTACAAGCCGATGGAGAATCCGCTTCCGGTGCCAGAAAGGTCCATCCCGATCGAAGGGCCGGTGAGCGTGCCGAACATGGGCGCGCCGGCTAATCCAGTACAAGCCGACGAGGTTTCAGTCGCGCGCGGGGCGGAGCTGTTCAACATCAACTGTGTGCCGTGTCACGGTGCGGACGGCAAAGGAACGGGGCCCGTGGCGCCGTTCCTGCAGCAGAGAGCGGCCGCGGACCTGACCAGCCCGGTGATTGCCAGTCTGAGCGATGGCGCGATATTCCTGACCATCAGCAACGGCAAGCTGCCCTTCATGATCCCGATGAATGAAAACCTGACCGTGCGGGAACGGTGGGACGTCGTGAACTATATCCGGACGCTGCAGACAAAGTAGGGAAGGCCATCGTGGACGATCTTCGCAAAATCACCTACGGCGTTATCATCGGCTTCGTCCTGATGCTGGTGTTCTGGATCGGGTTCCTCACGTTGCGCGGCTGCGGCTTCGCCCAGGGCTGTGCGGGTGCAGTGCCCACGGCGGTGCGTACTTCCATACCAACGCTGGTGCCGGCGACGCAGCCTGCGCTGGTGCGAGCGCTCGGCGCGGCAACCCTGGTTCCGCCAACCGGGCAGCCCGGTACACCCCAGGCGACGGCGGCCGCGACCGAGGCCGTGCCGCGGCCGTCGAATCCGGGAGGCACGGGCCCAGCGATCGACCTGGTTGGCGACCCCACGGCGGGAAAGCTGGTCTTTGAGGGCAATTGCCAGATCTGCCATAACGTGGAGGGCAAGGGAGGAAATCCGAACCCGGGGTCGGCGGACGGAACTGTGCCGGCGTTGAACCCCATCGATCCCCGGCTGAAGAGCGCAGACCCGAAGGAGTTCGCCTACAACCTGGATCTGTTCATTGAGCATGGCTCCACGCCCAAAGGCCCAAACCCGACGTTCTCGATGCTATCGTGGGGCGACAAGGCGCTGCTGACGCCGCAACAGATCGCGGACGTAATAGCCTACGTGATGGGATTGAACAAGTAGGGTTCGAGCCCGCGCCCCACCCCTGAGTACATAACAGCCTGCGATTGCAGGCTGTTGTTATTTCGGCGGGACAAACAAGAAACGGCGGCGGGGCCACCGTTTCGATCAGCGGAGAGGGCGGGATTCGAACCCGCGTTCCCTTTCGGGAAACACGCTCTCCAGGCGTGCGCGCTAAACCAGACTACGCGACCTCTCCAAAGCCTTCAGAGCGGGCGAATTATATCATGTGGGTTTCGCGGAGCGCGCGGCCAGCCTAGCTCGCGACCTGAACGGATCGCGGTTCCAGCAGTCCCCAGCGAGTTGCGCCGAGGTACAAGATCTCCAGGATCAAATCTTCGTACGAAATGTTCTCGGCCGCGGCCTGGAGACAGAGATCGCTGTAGCCGCGCGTCAGGCCAGGCAGCGTGTTGATCTCCATGATGCGAGGGTTCCCTTCGGCGTCCAGGCGAATATCGGTGCGCGAGACGTCCAGCGCGCCGAGCAGGGTATGCGCCCGACGCGCAAGATGCTGCAATTTGCGGTTGAGCTCCGGGTCCACGTCCGCGGGGCAGATGTAGTCCGGCGCGCCTTCGGTGCCCACGCTCATGGACTTGGCCTGCTGGCTGTAGATGTTGGGCGTGATGGAACGGCTGCTATCCAGCTCCAGGATCGGGAAACGATGAAAGCCGTCCTTTTCGTACCACTCGGGGTGGCGGCCACAAGAGGCTGCATCGCGGCGACCGAGCACGCCCACGGTAAATTCGCGGCCAGGCAGGAATGTCTCGACCAGGGCGGGCTGCGAGTAGCGCTCAATCACGTAATTGACGCGCTCACGCAGCTCGGCCTCGTCGCTGACGACAGCCTTGGAGTCCACACCCATGCCGGTGCCCTCGCGGGCCGGCTTGACGAAGAGCGGGAAGTTGAGATCCGGTCGCAGGGATTCGTCGCCGACGATAAATTCCTGGAAAGGCGCCACCGGAAGGCGCCGATCACGCCAGATGCGCTTGGTGAGGGTCTTGTCCAGCGATATGGCGTTTGTCTGCACCCTGGAGGCGGTGTAGGGAATGCGGAACATCTCGAGCAATGCAGGCGCGTGGGCCTCGCGCGCGTCTCCGCCCAGCCCCTCAGCCATGTTGAAGACGATATCGGGCTTGTATTTCAGGAGCTCGCGGGGAAGCGTGGCGTCGGCCATGAGGAAGGTGGTCTTATGGCCGTCGCTTTCGATGGCCGCCCGAAGGTCGTTGATGGTTTCGATGTGATCAAAATCCGCGAAGGCATCGGCGGGAACGCCGGGTGGCAGCGCGTCGCCCTCGACCTTGATGTTTGCGATGACCGCAACCCGCCACTTGGGCTTGACCGTCCCGATAACACCAGGTCCAGGCTGATTCGCTGAAAGGGGCTTCATTTC
The DNA here is from genome assembly GCA_036524055.1 of Anaerolineales bacterium. GTDB lineage: Bacteria > Chloroflexota > Anaerolineae > Anaerolineales > Villigracilaceae > Fen-1038. The sequence continues at coordinate 5,152 of DATDCZ010000174.1, forward strand.
TCTCCTTGTGTTCGCAGTGCGAACAATGCCGCAGTATATATCAAGGCCGCAAGAATACAAGAGGTGAATCCGGCACCACATGACGTCAAGACTCCGAGTAGACTTGTGTGCCCGTGTCCAACCGAGGCGGCAACGAGTGACGCCCCCGGGGGCCGGGCAATTAGACCCGGACTGGCCGCAGAGGTAATCTGATGATGGAATTCCTGATTATGCTTTCGGTAACGATGCTGTGGGCGGCGCTGCACTCGTGGCTTGCGTCAAACAAAGCCAAGGCATGGGCGAAGCGGCGGTTCGGCATGGTTGCCGAACGCGGATACCGGCTGGCCTATAACGTGGTGTCGGCGGTTACCCTGGCGCCGATCGCATTGCTGATGCACACTCTGCCCGATCACACCCTGTACGCAGCCAAGGCACCGTGGAGCGCCGTGCTGCTGGCGGCCCAGGCTATCAGCGGTTTGCTAGCGGCGCTGGCCGTGGTTCAGACAGGTCTGCTGCACTTCGCGGGGCTCGCTCAAGTCGTCGGTGAAAGGTCCGCTTCAGGATTGACTAGAACTGGACTCTACGCCCTGGTGCGACACCCGATCTATCTATTTGGGCTCCTGTTCTTGTGGTTGAGCCCGTCCATGTCGGCGAATCAGTTGGCGTTGTGGATCGCGCTGTCAATCTACTTCTTTGTTGGAGCGACCCTGGAGGAGAAACGGCTGGTAGGAGAGTTCG
>DATDCZ010000175.1:0-2750 GCA_036524055.1 Anaerolineales bacterium
TCCACCGGTGTCCCGCTGCGGCGCTTCTGCGCGGCCCACCGGGCCGGATCCCTTGCGCCGCCGATCCACTCGAATTGCACTGAAGCTCATCGCTGCCTCCATCTGCACTGCAGATCACTGTGGCTCTTAAGCATATACGATTCCCGCGCTGGCGCGTTAGTGCAACAGGTGCGCCCGTCGTACACCATAGGTCATATGTCTTCTAACACCATATCAACTCGCGGTGTTGGTCGGTAATGCACATCACCGCGCACGAGTCCGTCGCCTGCCGCGCTTTTCCTTCGCGAGGATGCTCAGCGCCAGGGCCACGCAGTGCTTGCAGAAGATCTGATGATCTTTCGGATTGCCGGCACAGTGCCAGCTCAAACCCTTGGCAGTACTAAACAGCTGCGTGCGCCTGCGTTGGCTCCCGCCTTCGGCCACGCTGCCATCCAGCCCGCCCACCCATGCCTCAACCTTCGCGGGACCGTATTCAATGAAGGCCACTCCCCTTCGACGGTGGATCGCCTGTCCATAGCGGATATCCGCCGGCCGCGCCAGCTCGTGGATGATCTCGGGGCTCAGCAGTGCTGCAACAGACTTGCTCGTGCGGGCCACGCTTCAGCCTCCTCAGTCATTCACTTCACGATCGGCGGCCCTCGAATGCTCCGCCGGCGCGAAGAACACCAGCAAGGTCAGGTCTTCGTCGATGGCATGGAACTTGTGCTCCACGCCTCTTGCCACATACACCGCCGATCCGCCCATCACCAGGCGGTCTTCCGCTCCCACCATGATGCGCCCCCGCCCGCTCACCACGTAGTACACCTCATCCTCGGTATGCGGCCGCTGCGGATCCGTGCCCCCGGCGGGCAGCCGGTACAGCCCCAGGCTCAGGTCCGGCACGCGCAGGAACTCGTGATGGGCCTTTCCGGATTCTTCCGCTTTAGCGATCACCTCGTGCAGCTCGAATGCCAGCATGGTAGCTCCTCCTCTGAATCCTATCTGCGTGTTCCCCGCCTGGCAATCACTCTGAGGGATAAGCGAAGGACCGGCGATTGCCGGCCCTTGCTACCATCAGCTTGTCTCTGCTCGGACGGGGTTGCGCAGGGTCCCCAGGCCCTCGATCTCGACCACCACCTCATCGCCTGCCCGCAGCGCTCCCACGCCGGCCGGCGTGCCGGTGAAGATCAGGTCGCCCGGCTCGAGCGTCATGACCGATGATATGAACGCGATCAGCGTCGGTATGCTGAATACCACGTCCCGCGTGGAGGCCATCTGGCGCGGCTGCCCGTTCACCTTGCATGTGATCACCGCGTCGGAGATATCGAACTCGGTGTCGATCCAGGGCCCGAAGGGGCAGAATGTGTCGAAACCCTTGGCCCGCGTCCACTGGCTGTCCGACTTCTGCAGGTCCCGCGCCGTCACGTCGTTGCCGACCGTGTAGCCCAGGATGTGCTTCCTGGCATCCTCGATGGTGACGTTGCGGCCGCGCTTCCCGATGACGACCACCAGCTCGGCTTCGTGCTCCACTTGCTGCGATTGCGGCGGGAGCATGATCGCCTCCCCGGGGTTGAGAACCGAGGATGGCGGCTTGAGGAAGATCAAGGGAATCTTGGGCACGTCATTGCCGAGTTCCTTGGCGTGTTCCACGTAATTGCGTCCCACGCACACGATCTTGCCCGGCAGGCAGGGCGCCAGCAGGCGGACTTCGCCCAGCGGTAGCTTGGCCTCCTGGCGCTTGTACTTCCCGAACACATCGCCCTCGATGGGCCCTACCCGGTCCCCGTGCAACCAACCGTACTGAGGTGGATTCTTGGCAGCCTGAAAACGAACGATCCGCATGCGAACTCCTTCTTTCGTCTCGCTGGCACCGATCTCACCCCATCCACCAGCGCGATAAGTTTAGCACAGCCATGCCCGCCTCCATAGCCGAGGGTATAATCCGCGGCGCGGGCGCATAGCTCAGTTGGTTAGAGCGTCTCTCTTACACAGAGAAGGTCAGGGGTTCGAGTCCCTTTGCGCCCACCTCGTCGCTACATCCCCGCCTCTGCGGGGATAGTTTGTTCATACCCCATGCTTCCGGCAAGCACGAGGTCCTGGTTGAGGCAAAACAATCGAACATGATTTCTCTTATGCCTCTCGGCCAGCTGTTTCCCTTTGCGACGGATGGTCGCAACCATACAAAACGGGAGGTCACCGCGACCGATCGTCACTGAGCTCACCGATATTGGGTCGCCGCGCGCTTCTTTTTCCTTGACTTTATGAGCAGGTTCGTGTCTAATGTGAGTTAGGAGATAAACAATGTCCATTACAAGACTACTTGACGACACCGTTGCAGAGCGCTCTCTGCTTAAGCATCCCTTCTATCAAGCGTGGAGCGCCGGAACGCTGCCCGTTGAAGATCTGCAGACATACGCACGCGAATACGGCGCGTTCATCGGAATGCTGCCGCGCGCATGGGAAACCCTGAAGGATTTTGAGACGGCGGAGGAAGAACAGGAGCACGCCGAGCTGTGGGGCGACTTCGCTACTGCCCTCGGCACGCAGGTGAATACCTCCGCCAGCGTGGATGAGGTGGCCAACCTGACCTCCACTGCCGCCCGGCTGTTCGCCGAACCGGCGACCGCGGCAGGCGCACTGTACGCCTTCGAGGTCCAGCAGCCCGCCACGGCCAAGTCCAAGCTGGATGGCCTGAAGGCTCACTACACCCTGCCGGCATCCGTTGAGCCGTACTTCGAGTTCCACAGCCACAACGAACACGAGGCTGCCAA
>DATDCZ010000176.1:0-5669 GCA_036524055.1 Anaerolineales bacterium
ATCGTATATGCTTAAGAGCCACAGTGATCTGCAGTGCAGATGGAGGCAGCGATGAGCTTCAGTGCAATTCGAGTGGATCGGCGGCGCAAGGGATCCGGCCCGGTGGGCCGCGCAGAAGCGCCGCAGCGGGACACCGGTGGAGGACAGGGAATGGGCATGCCGCCCTCCGGCGGGCAGAGGCCATCCTTCGGACTGCCAACGCGCGGCGGTCAGATCGGCGGATGCGGCGGGATCGTCGTGCTGCTGCTCATCGTGGGTTACTACCTGCTTTCCGGAGGGGGCATCGACCTGGGAGGCTTGACCGACCAGAGCGGCGGTGGGGGCGATATCTACGGATCCGGCTCAGGAGACCAGGGCATCCCTGCGTCGAATTACACGCCACCCGTCCCGGCCGTGAGCAGCGGACAGACGTGGACCGTGATGCTGTACCAGGACGCGGATGACCAGGTGCTGGAACGCGACATCTACCTGGACTTGAATGAAGCCGAGCGCGTGGGCTCGAGCAACAGTGTGAACGTGGTGGCGCAGATCGACCGCTACCGCGCGGCGTATCAGGGCGACGGAGATTGGACGGCTGCCCGGCGCTACTACGTCACCCAGGATAACGACCTCGAGCGGGTGAACTCACAGGTGGTGCAGGAGCTGGGCGAAGTGGATATGTCCAGCGGCGAGACGCTGGTGGACTTCGTGCGCTGGGCCGTGCAGAATTATCCGGCGAACAAGTACGTGCTGATCCTCTCGGACCACGGCATGGGATGGCCGGGCGGATGGAGCGACCCCGCACCAGGCGGCTCCGAGACGAGCAGTGCGCCGATCGCCAGCCGGCTGGGGGACAACATCTACTTGAACGAGCTTGACGATGCATTGGGCCAGGCGCGAGCTGAGGCGGGCATCGACAAGTTCGAGATCGTCGGCATGGACGCCTGCCTGATGTCGCAATTGGAGATCATGGCCGCGCTGCAGCCGCACGCCAACTACGCCGTGGCTTCGGAGGAAGTGGAGCCATCGATCGGCTGGGCGTACGCGGCGTTCCTCGGAGGGCTGGTCGAGAACCCCGACATGAGCGGGCTGGACCTGACCAAACTGATGGTGCAGAGCTATGTGGTGGATGATCAGCGCATCCTCGACCCGGCGGCGCGGGCGGAGTTCATGCGCGGCGGCTCGCCCATGGGCAGTTACTTTGAATCGCCGAGCATCTCCTCGGCTCAGCTGGCAGCACAGTTGAGCCGCGACGTCACACTCAGTGCCATCGACCTGAACGCGGTGCCGCAGCTGATGAACCAGTTCAACACGTTCTCGTACCAACTGCAGAACGAGGACCAGCAACTGATCGCGCAGGCGCGCACATACGCGCAGTCGTACACGAGCCTGTTCGGGCGCGAGGTGCCGCCTTCTTACATCGACCTGGGCAACTTTGTGCAGCTGATACAGTCCAACACCAGCAATCAGAACACCCAGGTGGCGGCCGATGGAGTACTGTCGGCCCTGCGCAGTACGGTGCTGGCGGAGAAGCATGGGACCAGCCGGGAGGGCTCGACGGGGCTGGCGCTGTACTTCCCGAACTCGACGCTCTACAGCTCGCCGCTGGCCGGGCCGCAGTCGTACACCGGGATCGCGCGCAGGTTTGCGCAGGAATCACTGTGGGATGACTTCATGGCATTCCACTACATGGATAGGAACTTCGAGCCCACAGCCGCGGAGCCCTTTGCGCCAACGGGCAGCTACGTCACTCGGGCGCCTGGGGCGGGACAGATCAGCCTGTCCGATATCCGCTTATCGAGGAGCGAGGCCGGACCGGATCAGCCGGTCGAACTGACCGTGGACGTGAGCGGCAACAGCATTGGATACATCAAGCTGTTTGTGGGCTACTTCGACCCGAACTCGAACTCGCTCAACATCACGGATACCGACTTCCTGCAGACCAGCGACGAAAAACGAGTGGGCGGAGTCTATTACCCCGCCTGGCCGCAGGGCGATTTCACGATGACCTACACGTGGGATGCGACGGTGTTCGGCATCAGCGACGGGAGTCAGAATGCGGTGGCGCTGTTCCAGCCGCTGCAGTATGGCGCGACCGCCGACGAGGCCGAGTATGTGGTGGACGGACTATACACGTTCGCGCAGACAGGCGAGCAGCGGTATGCGCAGCTGCATTTCCAGAACGAGAAGCTGACGCAGGTGGTGGGCTTCGCGAATGAGACGGATACGGGCGCGCCGCGGGAGATCACGCCGGCGCAGGGTGATGCTTTCACGATCTATGACAAGTGGATGGACGTGGATGCAAACGGACAGGTGAGCGGTGTGATCAAGAATCAGGGTACGACGCTGACCTTCGGCTCGGCGCCGTTCACGTGGGTGCAGCTGTACGCCGCGGCGGGCGATTACGTCGTCGGCTTCATTGCCGAGGACCTGGATGGGAATCAGTACCCAGTATATGGGAGGGTGACGGTGAGGTAGATTAGGTGGCGAGCCCCTACCCTCCCTGCCAAAGACGCAGGGACTAGCGCCGGCCCCTCCTTACAGGATGCTGCGCGATCCCCCGATGCGGGGAGGCCGCCCCCTCACCCCCGACCCCCTCTCCCACAGGGAGAGGGGGATGAAAGCGAAAAAGAAGAGATGGGCGTTCTCCCCATCTCTTCTTTTTCGCGAGGCTTGCGCAGAGAGGGCACCTTGCTCCAGACGATCAGGCCAGTGCAGTGCATTTGAGGGGATTAGATGGCAGCACTTAGGCCTTCACTCTCAGGGTAACCCCCAGGAAGAGGCCCACCAGCAACATCTCAACCAGGCCGGCCACCAGTGAGTAGGCCAGAGTGATCGGGGGAACGCGATAGATGATCCACTGGGAGGCGACGGACATGAGGACGCGGAAGAACCACGCCATCAGGCCGAAGCTGAGGCCCTTGAGCCAGCTGGAAGCGCCCGGCAGGCTGCGATAGAGAAGCACGAACAGGCCTGCTAGGATGAAGCCGTAGGCGAGATCGATGAGGATGCCGGCAACGGCGTTGACCGAGGTCCGGGCGATGGGTTTGTAGGCTTCGTACAGCCGCCGGGCGAGCGGGTTGGCGTTGATGAGCCCATCTAGAATGCCAAAAAGGACGCCTCCGCCAATGCTCACGAGAACGTAGTTCCACATATTTGTCCCTCCCACCAGATCCGCAGGCCGCGGGCGGCCCGGGTGCGTGCCGTATAATCTCTAGGCTCATTGCTAGTATAGACCCAGAGGGAAGCGGCTTCAAACGGCGATCCGCCAGGCTTTCTTCTGGCATACGGCCGCCGGAAGTGATCCAACTACGCACAACCCCGCTCCACGAACGCACCTCGGCCCTGTGCCTGCCGCAGAATTGGCGGCGTTGGGCGGGGTACCTGGTCGCGGGCTCATACGACCTGACGCTCGACCGGGAGTACTGGGCCATCCGGAATGCCGCTGCGCTGATCGACGTCACGCCACTGATGAAGTACATGGTCAGGGGGCGCGACGCGAGACGCCTGCTGAACCGCGTGGTGACGCGCGATATCGAGAAGCTGAAGATCGGGCAGGTGTACTACACGCCGTGGTGCGACGAGGACGGCAAGGTCATCGACGATGGCACGATCGCGCGGCTGGATGAGACCACGTACCGGATGACATCCGCCGATCCCAACCTGCGCTGGCTCTCGATGAACGCCGTGGGGCTGGAGGTAGAGATCACGGATGTGACGGACGTCACGGCGGCGTTGAGCCTGCAGGGGCCCAACGCGCGCAAGATCCTGGACCAGGTCTGCGAGACGCCGCTCGATGACCTCAAGTATTTCCGCATAATGGCGAACCGCCTGAATGAAATACCCGTGACCATCTCGCGCACCGGGTACACAGGCGATCTTGGTTATGAGATCTGGATGCAGGCCAGCGAGGCGATGCACGTATGGGATGCCCTGATGGTTGCCGGTCACGACTTCGGCATCACGCCCACCGGAATACTGGCAATGGATATGGCTCGGGTAGAGGCTGGGCTCTTCATGATCGAGGTGGATTACACCTCGACAACGCGTGCATGGATCGAGGCGCAGAAATCATCGCCGTATGAATTGGGGCTGGAGTGGGCCGTGGCGCTGGATAAGCCGGGCTACTTCGTAGGACGCAGGGCGCTGGAACGGGAGCGCCTTCGAGGCTCGGCATGGAAACTCATGGGACTCGAGGTCGACTGGAAAGGCATGGAGCGGCTCTTTCGCGAGGCGGGCTTGCCGCCGCAGTTGCCTGGCATGGCAACGCGGGCCAGCCTGCCGATCCTTTCGGGAAACGTCCAAGTAGGCTACGCCTCGACGGCCACCTGGTCACCACTGCTGAAGAAGTACATCACCCTGGCGCACCTGAAGCGCTCATACGCTGCTGCCGGGACAAGGGTGCGGCTCGAGGTCACGGTGGAGCACCAGCGAAAGCACGCGCCTGCTACCGTTGTGGCGCTGCCGTTCTATGAGCCGGAGTGGAAGAAGAAGTGATCGAGAAGCCGGACATCCCGGACGAGGCAATTCTGCGGGCTGTGGAGGCGGGGTATGGGATACGGGCCGATGGGCTCGAGTTCATTCCGCACGGACTGGATAGCTTTGCCTGGGCATATCGGGTTCGCGCGGGCGCGGCGGCATACTTCCTGAAGGGCAGCCGGCGCCCTTTGCCCGAGACGGGCGCGTGGGTGCCGCAGTTCCTGGCAGAACGAGGAGTACCGCACGTGATCGCGCCGATCCTGACGCGGCAGGGTGAGGTCCAGGCGCAGGCGGATGGATTCAACCTGCGCTTGCAGCCGTTCGTCACAGCGAGAAGTGCAATCGAGGCGGGAATGGCACTCGATCAATGGATGGAACTGGGCGCGTTCCTACGGCAGCTACATAATCTGCGGCTGCCTGCATCTGTGCGCGAACGGCTGCGCCAGGAGGACTTCATGCCCCGGCGCCTGGCGTGGGTCAGCGAGATGAACGCACGCATCGGGGAGAGCCGGAGCGAAGATGCGATCGCGACCGAGATGATCTCGTCCTGGCGCGAGAGGCGGGAAAGCGTGGGGCGCCTGATCGAACGGATGAACGACCTGACAGGGGAAGCATCGCAGATGGGGCAGTCCATGGTGGTGTGTCATGCCGACATCCATACGGCGAACATACTACTTGCAGCCGATGGGGCCATGTTTGTGGTGGATTGGGAGGACGCCATGCTGGCGCCCAAGGAGCGCGACCTGATGTTCGTCCTGGCCTACGCCGAGCCGGCCCAATGGGCCAGCTTTCTCAAGGGATACGCCACGACGTATGTCGATGCAGTGACGCTGGCCTATTATCAACATGCCTGGGCCATCGAGGATCTCGGAGCGTTCGCGGAGGAGATCCTAGACGTCGAATCGGCGGGTGCCGAGACGAGGGCAAACTCGCTCAGGTGGTTCAAGCACCTGTTTACGCCCGCAGGCAGCGTGCCGATCGCCCTCGAGGCTGACTTGGTATCAACGCACCTGCATGGCAAGACGAAGGCGGCGGAGCAGGGATGATCGCCAGCGCCAGGCGCAACGGCTACAAAGAAAAGATCTCCTTGCGGTCTGCGCAAGGAGATCTTCCACCCGCCAAGCGTGGACTAGATTACAGGCCTTTGACGAGCAGAGCGATGGCCAGCAGTGCCAGGCCGATGAAGACAAGCCAGAATGCAGGAAGGAATG
>DATDCZ010000177.1:0-47227 GCA_036524055.1 Anaerolineales bacterium
AGCGGGCGCACGTGTGCGAGATGTGGGGGCGATTGCGGGGGTGCCTGTGATCCATTCTCAAGCCGACTCAACCCCTCAGGGCCGCACCCAGCTCCTGCTCCAGCTTCTTGACGACGCGATTGCGAATAGCAGCGGCCTCGGCATCCGTGAGAGTCCTGTCTTGCGCCTGATATGTGAGGCTGTATGCTAGCGACTTCTTGCCGGCGCCGATTTGCTCGCCACGATACAGGTCGAAGAGCCGCGCATTGACGAGAGACGGCCCACCGGCTTCGCGAATGAGCGCCTCGACTTGAGCTGCGGGAACGGCCTCATCCAGGATCACTGCAATATCCTCCAGCACGGGTGGGAATTCAGCGACGGGCGTGAGCTGGAACGACACGCCAAGCTCACGCATGGCATCCAGATCGAGCTCAGCTACGAGCACGGCGGCAGGGCCTACATCGTAGCCCTCTCTGGTGACCGGGTGCAGCTCGCCGAAGGTGCCAAGCTGACGGCCATTTGCCGTTACCTCGGCGGACTTGCCTGGATGCAGATAGGAAACGCCCGAGGCGGGGGCAAAGACGACATCACGGAAATGAAGGCCGCGGAACATCAATTCGAGCCGGCCCTTGAGGTCGTAGAAATCATACGGTTGGACCTCGTGCGTGTCCCATGCCTGCTCGCGCCGAAGTCCCGTCATTGCCAGGGCCAGCCGGCGCGGCTCGTTGGGAAGTTCGCTCCCGGACGGCTCAAAAACCGGGCCGATCTCGAAAAAGGCCAGGCTTTCACTCCATCGGATATTGCGCTCGAGGCTATCCAGGACGGAGGCCAGCAGGCTGCGACGCATGACACGGCGTTCTGGTGCAATGGGATTCGTGATTTGCAGGTGCGGTCCCGTGACACCCAGGAGTGCTTCGCGCTCCGGAGATGTGAGGCGATAGCTGACGACCTCGTCAAATCCGATGGTCACCAGCAGATCCCTCAGATGGTCCTCCCATTCATAGGCAGGATTGCCGAATTGTGGCGGTAGTGCATCCGCCATGGTCGTGGAAGGGATGCGATCGTAGCCGACCATGCGGGCAAGCTCCTCCATCACGTCGGCCAGTCCAATGATGCCTTCCCCGATGTCCATCCGATGCGCCGGGGGGGTGACGATAATACGTGCCTCGGCAGGCGAGGTTTTGGCCGCGCCACTGGCCTTGCTCCTCTTTGCGGGCAACTGGATCTTGCACTTAAATTCCAGCGCCTCGAGGTGTTTCACGATCTCTTGTGCGCTGAGGTCGATGCCGAGGAGTCGCTTCGCATCTGCAGGTGTCAGGCTGACGGAAGTGGACCGGGGCTTGTGCGGATACGCGTCTACCAGCCCTGGAGCGACAATCCCGCCGGACCACGCCGCCATGTATTGCAGGCCGCGCTGCACGCCGGGCAAGGCCAGCGCAGGTTGCACGCCCCGCGAGAAGCGGAACGAGGCCTCGGATGGCAGGTTGTGCTCGCGGGCGGTCCGCCGGATATTGATGTAGTTCCACGCAGCACCCTCGAGCAGCACATTCCTCGTGCTCTCAGTGACCTCGGTCTCTGCACCGCCCATCACGCCGGCAATGGACAGTGCGCCTTTCTCATCGCACACCAGGACGTTGAGCGGGGAGAGCTTGCGTTCGATGCCGTCCAGTGTCTTCAGGACCTCGCCTGCTTTCGCGGTTCGGGTAATGATCTTGATCTTGCCCTTGGCGCCGCGCTTCTGCAGCGCGTCGAGATCGAACGCGTGCAGCGGCTCCCCGAGCTCAAGCATGGCGTAGTTGGTGGCATCAACGATGCCGTTTATCGGACGCATACCGGCCAGTCTGAGCCGTCGCTGAACCTCATAAGGGCTGTGGCCGATGCGCACGTCGCGGATCAATCCGACAACGAAGCGCGGGTTGAGCTTCGGCTCGGTGATCTGTATCGTGACCAGCGATTTGACCGGGGCGCCGGCGGTCTTGTACTTGATTGTGGGCTGTGTCAGCTTCCTGCCGGTGAGCGCCGCCAGCTCGCGCGCTACACCGAGCACGCTGGTGTTTCGTGCCATGTTCGGGAGGACATCGATGTCCAGGACTGCGTCGCCCATGTAGTCCGCCAGGGGCTTTCCCACCGGGGCATCCTCGTCTAGGATGATGATGCCTTCATGTTCGACCGAAATGCCGAGCTCTTTTTCAGAGCAGACCATCGAATAAGACTCGACCCCTCGAATCTTGGCGCGCTTGAGGGTCATGAGCTGCAAGCCCTCGGCATGGCCGTCATAGAGCGTCGCACCTTCCATGGCGTAAGCCACCTTGAGCGGCTTGGGCAGCTTGCCCTGACCCTTCAGATGGAAGATGTTGGGTGCACCGGTGAGAACGGTGTGGCTCTGCTTGCCGTCGAAGAGATCCAGCAGTGTCAGCCGGTCAGCGTTGGGGTGAGGCAGCACCTCACGGACCTCGGCGACGACGATCTTCTCCGGATCCCAACCGATGCCGGTGGTCTTGAATTCGTGCGGCTGATCTTCCTTGCGGTCCGGAACCGGCAACCCCGCATACTGGATCTCATTCACCTCCAAACCGGCGAGGGTGAGCTTTCCAGCAATGTATTCGACGGAAAGTCCCTTGAGATCAACAAAGTCTCTTAGCCATGAAATGGGCAGTCTCATTTCTGCCTCCTAGAACTGCTCAAGGAAACGTACATCGTTTCCCCAGAAGTAACGGATATCTTCGATTCGGTAGCGCAGCATCAGCTGCCTTTCGGTACCCATCCCGAAGGCAAACCCTGTATAACGGCGCGGATCGTAGCCGCCGTTCTGCAATACGTTGGGATGCACCATGCCCGACCCAAGGATCTCGAGCCAGCCGGATCCCTTGCAGACCGGGCAGCCTTTGCCGCCGCACACGAAGCATTCCACATCCATCTCGGCCGAAGGTTCCGTAAATGGGAAGTACCCGGCACGGAAGCGGACGCGTGCTCCCTGTCCGAACATGCGTCGGGCGAAATCCGTCAGCGTGCCCTTGAGATCACTGAAGGTGATTTTGTGGCCGACCGCCAGGCCCTCGACCTGGTTGAACTGGACTTCGCTGCGCGCGGTGATCTGCTCGTGGCGGAAGCACATGCCCGGCAGAGCGATTCGAATGGGCGGTGGGTTCTTGGGATCGCGACGGGCATATTCCCGCATGGCGCGAATTTGCCCGGGTGACGTGTGGGTGCGCAACAGAACCGGGTTCTCGCCGCGCTCCGCGGTCTCGATGTAGAGCGAATCCTGCATCTCGCGTGCCGGGTGGTGAGGAGGGAAGTTCAGCAGTTGGAAGTTGACCTCGTCCGTCTCGACCTCCGGCGAGGTGTAGACCTGAAAGCCCATCTCGGCCAGGATCGCCAGGACACGGCGGAGTTGCTGTGTCGACGGATGCAAACGGCCGCGATGGATGGGCCTCCCGGGAAGGGTCACATCCAGGTTGTCTGCGCCGAGAGACTGCTCGATCTCCCGTCGACGGTGCTCTGCGATCCGATCGGCAAGCGAGGCCTCAAGGGCTAGCTTGACGCGATTTGCCGCTTGTCCCACCGCGGGCCGCTCTTCCTTCGAGAGCCCAGGGAGACCGGCAAAGACCTGCATCAGAGGGGAATTTCGACCGAGTTGACTGAGCCGCCATGCTTCCAGCGCAGCCCCGTCCTGCGCCGCGCCCAGAGCCGCCAGCGCGGCCTTCTCAATCTCCGCCAGTTTGTCCAACATATCGAACCTCCGCTTCAGCGTCGAGGCGCATGCAACGCCCGCACAGACCCGGGGTGATCAAAAGAATCCTCCCGTCCCAAGAATGGGACGGGAGGGAGATCCCGCGGTACCACCCATGTTAGCCGCAAGCGGCTCGCTCTGTGCTGACTGACATCAGCTCCCCAGGTAACGCAGGGGTTGCGGTCCGAACTACTGGGTGCATCGCACCGTTCACTCGGACGGCTCGGGAGGGAACTTCAGCCGATTGCTACCGTGCCGGGATCTCAACCTGTTTCCCGGCTTCTCTGTCGGCTTTCACCGGCGTACTTTCCTCCGTCAGTGCCTTTGGTGCAGGCAATTATCCTCCAAAGCAACGCGATGTCAAGTGCGGCAGGAAGGCGAACGGACCGAACGGTATAATGCCAAACGTGCGATCATCGAAGGTCACCGTCGTCATAATCCTGGCGCTTATCGTTCTCACACTGATGCCCCGACTGGTGGGTATCGATCGTTTTGCGACGATCGACGAACCATACTGGCTAACCGCGGGCTCGGACTTCTACTATGCCCTCGGGCAGCGGGACCTGTCGAACACGGTCTATGACTACCATCCGGCGGTTACGACAATGTGGATCGTGACGACGGCGATGCTGATCTACTTTCCTCAATATCGAGGGTTCGGCCAGGGCTACTTTGATGTGTACAAGGAGAGCCTGGATCAATTCCTCCTGGAGCACGGCAGATCGGCGCTGGGTCTACTGACCACCGCACGTGTGGTGCAAGTGCTCCTGATCGTTGTCCTGCTGGTGGTGGTTTTCCTGCTGCTCAGGAGGCTGGTCGATGACCGCGCCGCAGTGGTGGCGGTCCTGCTGGTTTCCTTCGATCCATTCTTCCTTGGGCACTCACGCCTGCTCAATCATGAGGGCATGCTTGCACTCTTTGCGCTGGTGAGCGTGCTGGCTGCGCTCGCGTACCTGCTGGGCAGCCGCAGGTGGTGGTTGCTTGTGGCTTCGGGCGTGGCAGCCGGATTAGCACAGCTCACCAAGTCGTCCTCCATTGTCCTCGTGCCACTCGTCGGGCTGATGTTCCTGTTGGCGTGCATCTTCCGGAAGCGCCTCCAGGATGGTATGAGCGGCAGCTTGCTGGCACGTGACTTCGGGATATGGCTGGGCACCCTCGTGGTCGTCTATGTGCTGCTCTGGCCCGGGATGTGGGTCGCGCCGGGAAAGATGCTAGGTGAGGTTTTCGGAAACGCATTCAGCTATGCGGTCCAGGGCGCGCGGCTTTCCGCCGCAGCCGGTGAGCCATCGGCGGAATTCCAGCCGCATCTCGCTGACATAACCTATTACCTGCAGTCGATGCTCTGGCGAACAACGCCCGTTGCCTGGCTGGGGCTGATGCTTGCGTTCGCGACGTTCTTCTGGATGGACAACAAGCGTCGTCTGACGCTCTTGGTGGTGTTCTTTCTCGGCATGCTGTTCATCCTGCTCTTTGGCATCGCCAGCGGCAGGAACTCTGCGCACTACATCCTGACATCTTACGCGGCACTTGAAATCCTCGCGGCGATCGGGTTGGCGGAAGCTGCCGCCAGGCTTGCGGGCCGGCTGACGGGTGGCGCGGCGCAATCGACGTATGCGCTGATCGTTGCCGCAGCACTCTCCCTTCAGCTGGCAAGCGCTCTGCCGTTCTACCCCTACTACTACAACTACTACAACCCCATCATGGAAGGTTTGGACCAGGGTCGTCAAAATCCCAACTTCGGATACGGTGAGGGGCTGGACTTGGCCGCGGCCTATCTTAACCAGAAGCCCGCTGCCCCCGATTCAACCGCCATGGCGTTCTATGGCCGCGGGCCATTCTCGTTCTTCTACAAAGGGAATACCGAAGCGCTCAAGACCGTCTACGCAGACGCCGAGAACGTGCCCCAGCTGCAACAGATCCTGCGGAAGACAGACTACCTGGTCATCTACTACGCCCTGCAGCATGGGCGCAATGCGCCGGCAAACCTGATGCGGGCACTCGAAGCGGCGAGGCTAGAGAAGGCTATCTGGCTCAACGGCATCGAGTACATCCGCATCTACGCGATGCGGGACATGCCGTCGGATTTCCTCGACCGGTTACAACCCTGATCAGCGGATGCCGGTGTCGTAGACGATATCCTGCGTCGTGAATGAGTGGGGGAGTACAACAACCGTAATGTCGGTGCCGCGCGGCATGACCCCGGGTGATTCAGGCTGTACGACATATGTTCCGGGAGCGAGGCTGACCCTGTAGTAGCCCGTAGCATCGGCGGTCACCTGCGCGATGCGAAAACCAGTCTTCTCAGCCAGAATAGTCAGCGTACCCGCGTAAGGCTGATCGGGACACGGAACGTCCACGCGGACGACCGGGCAAGTGGGCCCAGCTGAAATGTGCCCCTGGATGCCGCTATCAGCTGGCGGTGCACAGGCAGTGAATACAAGCAATGCTGCAACAAGCAGATACCGTGGCCTCATCTTCATCCATTCTCCAGGCTCCCTCAAGAGAGCCAACCTCCATGGCAATGACGCCGCGCGCACGCCGGAGGTTCCGGGATCAGGGCGCTGTTGTGACGACAGGCGTGCTGACCGGGTACTGCGTGTATGTGGGTATCGGCGTGCGCGTAGGGCGGAGAGTGGCGGTAGGCGTGAAGGGCGGAAGGAATGAGGGGTCGCCCGCCCACGGCAGGAAGCGGGTAATCGTGCGAGCGTCTTCGGAGCCGCGGATCTCGACCCTCTGCAGCACGAACAGATTGCTCTTGCCCTGGTCAGCCGTGTAGCCGGTGGCGCCCATGCCGGCAATGTAGCCCGCAAAGTGCACGTAGTCAACTGCGGCGTTGCTGTTCAGCCCGAAGGGATAGGCAAAGGTCAGGATCGGCAAGCCAAGCAGGTCGGCCAGCTTTTTGCGGGAGCCCACGATCTCTGTGCGCATCACCTCGGGTGCCTCTGCCAGGAAGTTGGTCGGGTGGTTGATCGTGTGGCTGCCAACCTCCCAGCCGGCGCCCGCCATTTCGTGGATCTGATCGACGGTCAGGTACTTCGGTACGCCAATATAGGCAAAGGGCACGTACAGCACCCCGGTGAATCCATATTTTTGCATGATCGGGAAGGCGTTGGTGTAGTTGTCCTCGTTGGCGTCATCGAATGTAATGATGATCGGGCGCGGGGGAAGGGCAACGCCCTTGGTTATGGCATCCACCAGTAATGCGGTCGGGATCGTGGAATAGCCCCAATCATGCAAGAGCTTAAGATGGGACTCAAAGACGTCCGGCGGGACGTAATACCGGCTGCCCGTTGGAGACACGGCAATGTGGTGGTACATAAAGATCGGCACCAGCACGTGGTCTGGTCCCTGCGGAACCCACGTCGGAGTGGGAGTGAGCGACGGCTCGGGCGTGGGCGTTACCGATGGCGTCAGCGTCGCGGTCTCGGTTGGCGGTAACGGTGTTTCTGTCGGTGTTGAAGTTCGCTCAGGCACTGTGTTGCAGGCAGAGAGAGCCAGGACCAGGAATATCCAGAGACTGCGAAGTTTCATTGTTTCCCTTGGGGATTGGTTTCTGTGAACGCTGGATTGTACCCGAGGGGAATAACAATCCCCCAACCTTCCCGTGGAAGCGCGCTGAGGCGGTGATCCTAGCGATTCAAGTCCCAGATCATGCGCAGTCCCTCCAGTGTGAGCCAGGGTGCAATGATATCGATGACCTTGGTCTCGCCGGCGACAATTTCTGCCAGCCCGCCGGTGGCGATCACCTTCATATCCTCACCCAACTCAGCGCGAAAACGCTGCACCATTCCCTCGGCCATGCTCACATAACCGAACAGCAGGCCTGATTGCATGGCATGCGTGGTATTGCGCCCGATCACGGAGGGCGGTCGCTGGAGGTCGATCCGCTGCAGCTTGGCAGTATGAGTGAAAAGTGCGTCGGCGGCGAGATTGATGCCCGCCGTGATGGCGCCGCCGAGGTACTCGCCGTCTTTCGTGACTGCGTTGAAGGTGGTGGCGGTGCCGAAATCGATGATGCAGGCCGGCCCGCCGTACAGCCGTAACGCGGCAACGGCATCGGCGACGCGGTCGGCGCCAACTGCCCTGGGATCCTCATAGCGGATGCGGATGCCCGTCTTGACGCCGGCATCGACGATCAAAGGCTCTTGCTTCAGGTACTGGCGGCAGGCTTGGGCCACTCGCTGAGTAAGCTGCGGCACGACGGAGGCCAGACAGATTCCGGTAAGGCGGTCGGCCGCCAGTGAGACGTGCTCCAGCAATCCGAGGAATTGCAGGCCGTATTCATCCGGCATCCGGTCGTGATCCGTTGCCAGGCGCCAGTGGGGGCCGAGTTTTTCGCCCTCATATAGACCCAGGGTGAGGTTGGTGTTGCCGACGTCAATGGTAAGCAGCATGTTTCACTCCGGTATGGCTGATGGAACCCTGGTCAGCACTTGCTCTGCCTCCCGGCTCGCAGCCAGCGTCAGGAACAGGATCAGGGGAAAGACCTGCGCCACGATACGCGTAGATGAGTACGAGAGATGCCAGGCCAGATCATAGGGTGAGACCAGATACGCTGCATAATACCCCACCACCTGGATGCCCAGCATGGCCAAGCCGGCCAGGTAGGCAGCCCGCACATTCTGCGCGATGGAGGATCGAAACACAAGGTAATAGACCGCAAGGATGGGCAGAATGCCGATGCTGATCCCCCAGATGCCCCAGCTTCCGAACGCCGTGAATTCATTCCACAAGTACTGAATAATGAGCGTGTGCCGTGACACATCGGCGAGTTTGGCGGCCAAGCCGCCCGATGCACCAAGCAGGATATCGCCAGACGGCGCTAGGAAAAGCTTGAAATAGATCACCACCGCAAGTGGAACTGCAAGTCCCGCGGCAAAGGTAAGCAATGCCGTCCAGGAGTCGCGGCGCACGAACGCCAGCAGGACCGAGGCGACGGCCCCGACGACAAGGACGGTACCTTCGTTCTTCGTCCAGGCCCCGAGGCCAACTGCGATGCCGGCAAGGACCAGCAGACCGCGCTGTCTGTTGGTTGCGTACAGGAAAAAGAGGACTCCCGTGGCCAGGATGAAGAAGGCAAGAGGCACGTCGGCCATCTGGCGGGCGCCCTCGTTTACAAAAACGGGAACACCCCATAGCAATGTGATTCCCAAAGCCGCCTGCCCGAGCGATTTGACAGCCCCCAGTGAGCTACCCAATAAGCCCGCACAAGCAATCGCGAAGAGAGCGCTCTGGACCATCGGCACGGCAGCAGAATCCCTACCGAGCAGCTCCCACCCCGCGACGATGTCCGATGCAAGCAGCAATGGGTAATCTGCGTGGAAAATGGGGCTCATCTCTGGTGAGAAGGAGCCAAGCCAGTGGGCTTGATCGAAATAAATGAAGCGGGCGGCACGGTTGTACATCATCCAGGCGTCCCAGTCGCCCTGCCGTCGCCTGAGCAGGTAGTTGGCCGTCGCCAATAGAGAGAGGATGCAGACCAGGCTGCCTATGGCCAGAACGATGCCCTGAATGCGAGTTGGTTTACTTGGCAACGCGTGGTTCCAGTCAGGGCGGGGTCGTCGAAGCTCTCGAGTGGCCGCGATCGCCAGAAGAGCCAGCAATGCGGTCCCTTCGACGTAAATGAATGCGTTGCTGCCGGGAAACGCGAGCAGATAGAGGAAATACAGCAGGGAGCGGAGCCCCAATCCGAGGCCGATTCCGAGAAACACCTTGAAGAGCACGCTCCAGAAGCTGCGATCTGGCCAGAGGATATGCGCGAGAAGCGTGCCGCTAATGATCGCCGGAACGAAGATGAGCATGGCGCCCATGGTCAGTTGCGCAGACGATGGAGGAGGTACAAGCCCCGACCGAGCGGCTGCACGTCGTACGAGCCGGCATTCGCGGCACTCCAGAGCTTGAAGCCCTCGGGGCTCAGATTCGCCACGTTCCATTCCTGGTCCGTGCCCTTGACGATGATGATGGGCGCCAGGGCGTATTGCGACAGGATGTATTCACCCTCATCGTTGGGGGCGTTGAAGATGACGCCTGGCACATCAGAGTCGGATATGTAGCCGATGACGCCGCGGACGAACGGCAGTCGTTCCTTGAGAGGCACGAAGCGCTGCTCCCAATCCGCAACAGGATCGTCGGCGATGCTTCCGAGAGCGTATGTGGAGACGAGATTGTGGATGCTAGCGTAAAGGCTCGCCACAGCGATGAGTCCGAGCAGAGCTCGCTGCAGCCATAGGATCCTCATGCGTTGCTGTCCGGGGTCTTGACCTTGTCAACGATCTCGGCGATAAGATCGAATCGGCTGAACTGGGGCATGAGGTAAACACCCTGGGCCCACTGCCTGATCTGTTCGATCAATTCTACCGCGATGGTCACGCCCTCTTTCGCGGCGTCCTCGCCGGCACCTTCGAGCCGCCGCATGATGGCCTCCGGAATGGAAATGCCCGGCACCTCATGATCGAGAAAATTGGCATGCCGGATGCTGACCAGTGGCAGGATTCCCACCAGTACGGGTTTCTCTAGCGGGCCGTACTTATCGGCGTAGCGCGTCAGGAGCGCCCGGGCATCCTCTGCATGATAGATGGGCTGCGTCAGGAAGAAATCCGCACCCGCGCGGACCTTGCGGTGCACGTTGCGAATCTCCTGCTCTGGCTCTGGAGCGGAGAGGTTCAGGGCCGCACCGACGAAAAAGGTCGTCGGCTGCCCAATGCTTGCCCCCGCGTGATCCACACCAGCATTGAAACCTTGTTTGATCAGTCGGATTAGGCCTGAGGGCACGAGGTCGTAATTGTCCATTGCCTCCGGGTAATCCCCGATGGCAGTTGGATCGCCCATGATGACCAGGACATTACGGATGCCAAGAGCGTGGGCGGCCAGCAGGTCGCCCTGCACGCGCAGGAGATTGCGGCCCCGAGTGGGGAAGTGCAGCGTCGTCTCAACGTTCACCCGGCGCTGCACGACATCGCAGACAGCCCAGGCCGACATGCGCATTCGCGCCATCGGACTATCCGCGACGTTGATCACGTCGGCGCCGGCTTCAGCCAGCAGGGAGGCACCGGCTAACAGCTTGTGAGTGGAGAGGCCGCGGGGTGGATCCATCTCAACGGCAATGGCGAACTTGCCGCGGCTGAGCTTCTGGGCGAATTCCGTTGGCTGATACTGTGCGGCCTCGATGGGTTCATCTTCGGTCGGGGCAGCGAGCGCCGGCATCTCTGCGGCTGGCGCGGCATCCAGGGCGCGGCGCATGGCGGCAATGTGCTGTGGCGTGGTGCCGCAGCAACCGCCGACAATCGATGCCCCGGCCTGGCGGAATGAGACCGCATATTCCGCGAAGTATTCGGGATCCGCGGGGTACATGATGCGACCGCCAACTTGCTCGGGCCAACCAGCGTTCGGCTTGACCCAGAAACGGCTCTGTGGCGCGGCCTGCCGCATTTGCCTGAGGATGCGCAGCAGCTGGGTCGGACCCCCCGAGCAATTGACACCGATGACATCTGCGCCGGCTTCCTGTAGCGCCTTCGCGACAGTCACCGGGTCATCGCCCAGCACAGTGCGGTCGTCACGGGTGAACGTCACCGACGTCACCACCGGAAGCTTGCACGACTGCCGCGCCGCGCGGGCGGCCTCGCGTATCTCGAGCAGGTCACTGATGGTTTCGATCACGATCAGGTCCGCTCCCGCTGAACACAGGGCGTCGATCTGTTCGGCGAAGGCCGCGCGCGCCTGCTCCGGCTGTACCCGCCCGAACGGCGCAATGCGCACTCCGAGAGGCCCAACATCGCCGGCGATATAGACCTTCTGGGTCGCGCCAGCTGCGCTCTGTCGGGCGAGTTGCACGCCTGCGCGGTTGATGGCGGCCAGGCTGCCTTCCAGTCCGTGCTTGCCAAGCTTGAATCGATTGGCGCCGAACGTGTTGGTGAGGATGAGTTGCGCGCCGGAAGCGATGTACTCGCGGTGCAGCCCGCTGACGGCGTCCGGATTGGTGAGGTTCAGCTCGTCGAAGCACTTCTCAAAGCTCACACCGCGGCCGTGCAACATGGTGCCTGTGGCGCCATCGGCCAGGATAACGGAGTGAGCAAGGTCGTCCAGGAATTCACTCATGGCTTCACCCTTAGGGTTTCTTGATAACGCTAAGCAACGCGCCGTCCCGTTCAACAACATGGTCGATCGGCGCGTCCGGGTAGGCTTGCAGGTCCAGATCAAAGCGGGTCAGCGCGACGATGTAGTCATAGCGACTGGCGCGTTCCGATTCGTAGGTCGAATAGATCTTGAGATCGGGCCGCGCATAAGCCTGGAGCAGGTGGGTTGGGCCCTCGACCCAGATCGTGGCGTTCGGGGGCGCCGCCTCGTCGAGATAGGCGGCCGCTTCGCGAAAGGAAGTGCCCCAGTAGTCCAACTCAAACCGGCGGAAGGCGCCGTGTACGCCGCCAATGAAGCGGTTGTAGTAGATGTACTCATAAGGATGTAGGCGCATGCCAGCGATGACGCCGGGCAGGATGGTCAGCGTGATCAGGGCGATCTGAATATATCGCCTGGGAATCGCCTCGAATGCTGGGCCGGCGAGCATGAACAACGGAGGAAGAATGAAGAGCACCTGCCGGAAATTGTCGTATAGGGGCGCCCGCGTGATGACGAACCCCAGGAACGGCAGCACGAACCATACGAGCGCCAGGAGCGGGATTGCATATCCGCCACGCTGCCGCAGGACAGCGAGCAGCCCGATCACAGCGCCGACGAGGATCGATAGCCAGGCCGTCTCAGTGAGCTGGATCGCCAGCAGGACCGGCAGATAGCTCCGGGGTAGCTCCGTGCTGGCATACTGGATCCCGTCGAAGAGCACGTTGCCTTTCCACGGGTACTGCGACATGACACGGACGCTCTCGACGAGGTGACCGAGTGGATCGGGCCACAGGTATGGCCAGGTCACGTACATGGCGAAAAGTCCGAGCAGCCCATAGACGAGGAGTGGTACTAGGGCTTGACGGCCAAGCCTGCGTACTGCATACGCGGCGACTATGAGGCCGGCCAGTGGGCCGAGTACGCGAATGGAGGTCGCGAAGCCCATGACGAGTCCCGCCGGCGCGATCGATGCCAGAAACCGAAGAGATCCCGGTATCCGGCGCCAAATGAAACCGACGACAACCGTTGAGCCGATGATCCAGACCGCGTGCAGGCGCAGGAAGAGGACGAAGTACTTCTCGACGTAGATGCTGGGATCAGCAGTCCGGATGTCAGAGGCAAGTCCGGCGATGATGTTCTGCTGGCCCGCCGCGGCCGCGCGGACGAGGCTGTCGATCCACGCGTGAACGACGGGCGTGATGAGGATCGAGGCGAGCACCAGGACCAGCCAAATGCCTGTCAGCAGTATTAGTTGGCGCGGGGCAGCAGGCGCGCTGCCGTCTGGCTCGCCAGCCATCCGATCTACCCAGCCAAATCCCAAGAGAAGCGTTAGGATCACGAAGGCCAAGAAAGGGATGTCTTTAGGGCTGATGAATGCATGGCCCCAGATGACGGGCTGTGTGCCGAAGAGAAGTGTGACGCCCAGCGCCGCAGTGCGGCCGAGCCATCGGCGGGACAAACCGTATAGCGCCCATAATCCGACGACGAAGGTGAAGAAGTACACGAGGTGCCGCAGATCAGAGATCGACCACGGCAGGACGTTGCCAAGCAGCCTGGCTGCCAGCGCAGTGAACATAACGTAGGCCGGCCCGTAGTTGTCGTATGTATTGCCCGTAAGCGGAACGAAGCCCGACTGCGGCCACGTGGAGTAGGCCCCCAGTGCGCTGTCGGCGTACTTATAGAACTGGCGCTCATCCCACGACTCGCCGTAGTGTGGGGTGATGACCAGACCCACAGCCACCACCGCAGCGATGAGCAGCCAGCGCGCGTATGGCACCGGAGAGGTGTTTCCTATTCGCACGTTACACCGGGAGGAATGCTGCGGAGTTCGGATAGGATCGCGCCACGCCTGCTAACGGAGAATATGGTTTCTGCGTCCTTGCACACAGCGAGGTCGGCGCGGGATCTGGCGAGCGCAACAACGTAATCGAAGACGCGGTTGCTGCCATCCCGCGGAAGGTAGACCTGCAAGCCGGGCCGGAGACTACCGGCCAGGATATCGCTGGGGCCAAACATGAGTATCTTGGCCTCGGCCGGTGCCGTGGCGTTCAAGTAGCGGCCGATCTCATCCAGCGATGTTCCCCAATAATCCATTTCAAAGCCTTTGAACGCCCCTCCGGTTCCGCCCACCAGGATATTGTAGTAGACGTACTCATAGGGGTGGAGTCGGACGCCGAGCAACACTCCGGGGAGGGCAAGTGCGAGCAGTACGGCGCCCTGGAGAATCGGCCTGCGCAGGAGCTGGAAGAGCTTGTCCAGGGCAAGGCCCGCCGCGATGAAAAGCGGTGGCAGCACGAAGAAGAGTTGGCGCGCATTGTCATAGATCGGCCTTCGTGAGCCAACGATGACCGCCGTCGGAACTATGAACCACGCGGCCAGGAGCAGCAGTGGGCCGCGATTCTCGCCCCTCGCAAAGGCAACCACCGATAACGCTAGGCCGGCCACAATGAGCGGGATTGCGGACTCGGTCAGCTGGATTCCGAGAATGACCGGGAAATATGACACAGGAAGCTGATCGGCCAGATAGAGCTTTCCCGCGAACATGATCCGGCCCTGGAAGGGGAACTGCGCCATCTCCTGCAGGCTAGCCAGCAAGCGGCTTATCGGATCCGCCCACAGGTACGGCCAGCAGAGAAATGCGGCGATGCCTGCGATCGCAATATACACAGCTGCCGGCAACAGGATCTTGGCGCGCAGGCGCCAGGCTGCGTACGCCAGGACCAGTACCCCGGCGAGGGGCCCTGTGAGACGAAGTGTGCTGGTCAATCCCAGCATCAGGGCCGCGATCACAAGACTTGGGCGGATGGTCCGTTGCCGAGCCAGGTCGTCAACCATCTTTAGGCCAAGGTAGACGGTGCCCGCAAAGAGAGTCAGAAACGGTATGTCTTTCGGGTTGATGAACGCGTGACCCCACAGGAGGGGTTGCGTGATGAACAGTAAGGTGGCGCCGAACGCTGCCAGATCGCTCATCCAGCGGCGGGCTAGCAGGTAGAGCAACGCCGCCCCGGTAAGAAAGGTGAGGAAGTACACCGCGTGCCAGGCAGTTACGAGCGACCAGCCTGGCTGTATCCATTGAATCGCCCGTGACATCAAGTCGGCCGCGATGAAGTAACCCGGTCCGTAGAAATTGAGATTGGTCTCGAAGGGTGCAAGGTCGCGCGGGTGCGGTAGGTAGGTGTATGCATTCAGGGCGTATGCGCTGTAGCGGCGGATATCCGCCTCATCCCAGCTCTCGCCGAATTGCGGCAGGATGAGTATGCCGATCACCAATGCGGAGGCTAGCAGGATGAGGATCGGCAGATGCTTTCGCATGAGTGTATGCGCTTCAGTGCCAGCTTGGATGGCAATGCCTTCCGCCGCTAGCTGGTAAGTTGCTCAACCCTGGATTCGCCCAGGCTATAGTACTTGGCGTCCTTGTGATGCACGATGATGGCAGCGGTCGACTGCTCTGGTATCAGCTGGAACGCCGCCGACAGGCTGAGGCCCAATTGCTCCCGGGCTGCAGGCAACAAGTCGAATACCTTTTGATGATCGCTCAGATCCGGGATCGCCGGGTAGCCCCATGAGTAGCGCTTGCCCTGGTTCGGACCGATTCCCATTTCACGGCGAACATGCGCGTGCAGGTAGTCGGCAGTGGCCTCTGCGGACTGCACCGCCAGGCCATGCGTGAAGTATGCCTCGGAGTAATCGCCGCGGGCTTGCAGTTCATCAAAGCGTTCGGTGGCACGAGCGCCGACCGTAACGACCTGGAGAGCCACAACGTCCAGGCGCCCTGAATCAACCGGTGCGAAGTAGTCGGCAAGGGACAGGTGCTGGTCCTGGGGCTGTCGCGGGCAAAGGAAGCGGGTCAACTCGTCCGGAGAGGCAGAGTTCACGCTTGCCGGATCGTAGACGATCAAGTCATCACCTTCGGCCTGGCAGGGGAACAGCCCGTACACGCCCTGGGGTTGAAGCCATTTCGTGCGCATGGCCTCGCGGGTCATTGTATCCAGACGGACATCGAAATCCGCACGCAATTTGTCCCATTCAGCGCCGTGAGAGTTCTTGGCGCCCCATGAGAGCCTGTAGAGTTCATTGAGGCTCAGGTGCTTCAGCACCATCTCGAGCGGCATGTCGCGGACGACTCGTTGTCCCCATTTGAGAGGGTGAGGCAGCGGCGCGGACTCGATGGCAGAGCGCTCGCGCTCCCGCTTGCGCGGTTCGGGAGCCTCGGATGCACGTCCGATCTCCTGCTCGGCCTCGCGGTGGATGCGTTCCAGCAATTCCTCGCGCTTCTGCGGCACGATGAGCTGATCCATGGTGTCGAGGCCCTCAAATGCATCCTTGCAGTAGAAAACGCCCGGATTGTGCGGACTGCCATCCTCAGTGAATAGAATGCGCCTTCCGAATCGGCGGTTGATCGCCGCCCCGCCGATCAGCACAGGAAAGTCGAGCTTGCGGCGGTGCAGCTCATTGATGATCAGGGGCATCTGCTTCGACGTCGACACCAGCAGTGCCGACAGGCCTATGGCGGTCGCATTCACCTCTGCCGCCTTGGTGATGATGGTCTCCGCGGGGACCTGTTTGCCAAGGTCCACGACCTCGTAGCCGTTGTTGGCGAGGATCGTCTTGACGAGGTTCTTGCCGATGTCATGCACATCGCCGTAGACCGTGGCGATCACGACGGTGCCCTTGCTTACGCCGGCTTTCTTCTCGAGATAGTTCTCGAGATGGGCCACGGCCTTCTTCATCACCTCCGCCGACTGCAGCACGAATGGGAGGATGAGCTCGCCGGCGCCGAACTTGTCGCCGACTTCCTTCATGGCTGGGAGCAGGACGGTGTTCAGCAGGTTGACCGCAGCCTCGTGCTTGCTTGGAAAGTCCCCGCGACCGACGATCGTGTCGATATCGGCTTCAACACCGTCCTTGTGACGGTGAAGAATGCACCAATGCAGGCGCTGTTCGGGGGTCAGGTCCTGGTCGGGGCCCGCCGCGGATTTCTCTGCTGCCTGGGGCGAGATCTTCTCGAAGTATTCGATGTAACGTTGCAGCGCGTCGGAGCGGCGGTTGAAGATGAGATCCTCAGCCAGCTCGCGCTCGTAAGGCTCGATTTCGGCATACGGCCGGATGTGTGCGGCATTGACGATGGCCATATCGAGGCCTGCCTGCAGGCAGTGATACAGCATCACAGAATTCAGCACGGGACGCGCTTGCGGAGCCAGGCCAAAGGACAGGTTGCTGACTCCGAGCGAGGCCAGTACGCCGGGCAGATTCTGCTTGATGAGGCGGATGCCCTCGATGGTCTCGATGGCCGAATTGGCGAACTCGGCATCGCCCGTGGCGAGGGTGAAGGTAAGGGTATCGAATACCAGGTCCTGCGGCCGCAGCCCGTGATCATTCACGGCGATGTCGTAAATGCGCTTGGCCACCTCGAGCTTCTTCTCGCGCGTCTTGGCCATGCCGCCCTCGTCGATCGTCAGCACAATGACTGCGGCGTTGTGGGCTTTGGCCAGGTCAAATACCTTGTCGGCCTTTGCGCGCCCGGATTCGAGGTGCGTGGAATTGATCATGCAGCGTCCGGGCGCTGTCTTCAGGGCGGTCTCGAGCACATCCAGTTCGGTGGTATCGATGACCAGCGGCACATCGACGCCCAACTCGAGTTTCTTGACGACATTTCGCATGAGCTCAACTTCGTCAGGGCGTTCCGTCACGGCGCAGGAGATATCCAGCGCATGCGCGCCGCCCGCTACCTGCTCGCGCGCCTGTTCGAGGATGCCGTCGTAGTCCTCCTCCAGCAGCATTTTCTTGAACTTGCGCGAGCCCTGGGCGTTGGAGCGTTCTCCCAGGAGTGTGGGCGGGGGATCCTGCCTCATTGCGATCGCCGACATGGCCGAGGCCAGGCGCGGCTCAGAGCGCTGAGGGCGCGGCGGCCGCGGATGATCTCGGAGACCGTCAACGAGCAGCTTGAGATGCGCTGGCGTTGTTCCGCAGCAGCCGCCGACAAGTGAGATGTGATGCTTGTCGACGAATTCGATCAGGGCTTCCGCAAACGGCTGAGGCTCGAGCGGATACACTGCTTGGCCGTCGACGTTGAGCGGCAATCCGGCGTTGGGAATGCATGAAACAGGCAGCGTCGATGTCTCGCCCAGGATACGGATGGGCTCTCGCATATGCTCCGGCCCCGTGGAGCAGTTCAGGCCGATGATGTCAATGTCAAGGCCCTCGAGGATCGTTAGTGCAGCCGCAATATCCGTTCCGAGAAGCATGCGCCCGGTTGTATCCAGGGTCACCTGTGCCTGGATGGGGAGGTAGACCTGCGTCTCCTCGAAAGCTGCATGGCAGCCTGTGATGGCAGCGCGAACTTCCAGGATATCCTGAGCCGTTTCGATCAGCAGCACATCCGCGCCACCCTGGATCAGACCGATTGCCTGCTCGCGGAAGATGTCGGCAAGCTCATCGAAGCTGACATTTGATAGTTCCGGGTCATTGGCTGATGGAAGCTTGCCCGAGGGGCCTATGGAACCCGCTACGAAGCGCGGCTGGCCCGTGTGCTCGCCGTACTCATCCGCAAGCCGGCGCGCCAGGGCGGCCCCGGCTTTGTTGATCTCGAGGATGCGGCTTTCAAGGCCATACTCCTTCATCGTGAGGCGGTTGGCGCGGAAAGTATTGGTGACAATGACGTCCACTCCCACCTCCAGAAACGCGCGGTGGACCTTTTCCACAGCCTGGGGGTACGAGATCACCAGATAGTCGTTGCAGCCGTTGTATTGCTCACCGCCGAACTCAGCCGCTCCCAGATCCTGCAGTTGCAGGCTGGTCCCCATGGCTCCGCCATGGACGAGCACCTTGTGCTCGAGGGCATCCAAATAGCGACGGTTGGTGTACTTTCGGTTCATAGGTCTCCGTATTCGGCCATCCCGGCCCTTTCAGACTCGGATGACTTGACTGTCTTCAAGAGTCGCCCTGGCCCACTTTTCCACATCTCTGCAATAGACCACTGCGTCCTGCTCACGCACGTCCATGATGGTGTTGGTCCATCGACTGCGGTCATGCAGAGGCTTGCCGGCCCGGGACGTGATCTTGAATGGATGACTTCGGCTATCTATTCTATTACCCGCCTCCCGCCTCACCTCCGCAGGAGTTTCGCCGTTGATCAGGAACCGCTGCAGCAACTGCCGCTCCTGGAGCCAGCCCTCCCGGGTGAGGTTGCTGGAGTGCTGCAGTATGAATGTCGCCACTGTCAGGTGATGCACTCCGCCGTAGGCCGGTCGCTCGAATTCAAGAGCCAGGAATTGTTGGAAGCGGGCACGGCATGCGCTACCCGGTGCGCCACACTCGGGGCAGAAGGCAGGCTCGCTCTCAAGCATGTCGGCGCGCCTCCCTCGACCTGGGTCTTTTCCTGAATGGTTCAGCGGGCGGCTGCATGTCAGCAGGCAGCACGCGCGCGCCGGCGGTTGTCATGCGACCGCTCGCCACCAGGCTGCGGGCTCGCTCACGGTTGGCCTCCGTCCAGTTCGACTTGGGGCGGCGGGGCGAGAAGCGCAGCGCGTAGCGCTCACTGTCCATCGATTTTTCCGTGCTGTCGATCCAGCCGAAGCACAGCGCCTCTTCAAGCGCCTCGACGTATTCAATGGAGGCTTTGCCGCTAGCCTTCTTGTAGCGAACCAGCCAGATCTCGGTTTTGCGCGCGTGGTTCTGCTGCAACCAGCGCCGGAAATCTCTGGCCGTTGTGACATAGAGAGTTTCGCCGATGTCCATCAGGACCCTCACTCCACAGGAGGCTCTCCAGAAATGGACGTTCGATGGATCCGCGGGGGAGGTAGCGAAATCGCCTCTCCGGAATGAGAGGCGACATCATTGACTTGTCATCTCTCATCTCCCAGACTTGCGTCTGCCGAAATTGGCACCGGCTCATTGAGCGGTTGCCGAGGCTTCACAGGGTCGGTCCCTCAGCCTCTCTGGATGAGTCCAGCTCCCAAATTGTTGGGGCAGTCTATCATGTTGGACGAAATATGTCAAATTCCCCGCAAGCACGCATGATATACTCCTCGACGATTTAGGAGAAACTTAGGCGTCATGCGAAGCATTGAAGTACTCGATTCGCTGGATGCGATCAAGATTCTGGCAGACTCTCGGCGGCTGGAAATCTTGCGGCTCCTGATGGCCGCGCCGGCCACGCTCACTCAACTCGGACGTCGCCTGCAACAATCGCCCGCCTGGGTGCGCCATCACCTCGAGGCTTTGCAGCACGCGGGATTGGCCGAACTGCATGAAGTGCGGACCGTGGGGCGCGCGACCGAAAAGTACTACCGCGCGAGTTCCGGCGCACTGCTCATCGAACAACTGGTGTTGCCGAAGGCGCGGCTGCCGGTCATTGTCTTCTCGGGCAGCCACGATCCGGCGCTGCAGGCCGCTGCCGACCAACTGGGCGCGCGCAGTCTGTTCCTCGCCCGTTATGTGGGCTCGCTGAACGGCCTGACGAACCTTCGGCAGGGCGTCTGCCACCTGACCGGGATACACCTCCTCGACCACAGCGGCGAATACAACACACCGTTCGTCCGGCATTTCTTCGCGGACCAGGACGTGGAATCGATAACGCTCGCGTATCGGACGCAGGGCCTCATGCTGGCGCCGGGCAATCCTCGCTCGATTCGTCGAATCCAGGACCTCGCCAGGCCCGGCGTGCGGTTTGTCAATCGAAATCCGGGCTCGGGCACGCGCCTGTGGCTGGATCGGGAGCTGCACAGCATCGGCGTAGGCCCGGATGCGGTCAGCGGCTACAAGCACCAGGTTTCGACTCACACTCAAGCCGCTTGGTGGATCAAGACGAGGAAAGCCGACGCAGCCCTTGGCCTGCAAGCAGCAGCCCACGAGTCCGGTTTGGATTTCGTCCCCTTGTTCGAAGAACGCTATGACCTTGTCCTGCCGCTCCAGGCTGAAAAGATCCTGGCACCTTTGCTGAATCTCATCCAGAGCGCCACATTCAGGACCAGCGCCAATTCGATGACAGGTTACAGCACCACACACAGCGGTGAGTTCGTGAAGATCTAGAAAGGAATCAACTGGAATGCGAACGGGTCGCTCGAACATCGTTGTACCTGTGATTCTCCTGGGCGTGCTTGCTGCTGCTTGCAGCTCGGCCGTCACCGCCGTGCCGCCGGCGGCGCCAACGAACTTGCCTGCGACGGCGGCGCCTACTTCGCCACCGGCCCCTGCGAAACCGGACGTGATCCTGGCCACCACCACCTCAACGCAGGACTCGGGCCTCTTGGATGTTCTGGTTCCGCTCTTTCAGGAGCAGACCGGCTACAACCTCAAGGTCGTAGCGGTTGGCACTGGACAAGCCCTGCAGATGGGGAAGGATGGGAACGCCGACGTGTTGCTGGTGCATGCACCTTCATCCGAGAGGACCTACATGGATGGAGGCTTCGGCAGCGAAAGGTTCCTTGTGATGCACAACGATTTCATCATCGTGGGCCCGGAGGCGGATCCAGCCGGCATTGGGGGCGGCTCCAGTGCAGTCGAAGCTTTCAAGAAGATCGCTGCTCAAGCTTCCCCCTTCATCTCGCGCGGCGATAAGTCCGGTACGAACACAAAGGAGTTGGGCCTGTGGCAGAGCGCTGGCCTCGATCCAGCTACGGAGAAGCCGGCCTGGTACATTGATACCGGACAGGGCATGGGTGCAACGCTCACGATTGCATCCGAGAAGGCCGGATACACGCTGACGGATCGCGCCACGTTCCTGGCCACCCAGGCCCATCTCCAATTGAGAATCTTGGTCGGGCAGGACAATAGCCTCTTGAATGTCTACCACGTCATCACCGTGAGCCCGACCAAGTGGCCCAAGGTCAACTACGACGGCGCAATCGCCTTTGCCAAATGGCTTACCGAACCTGCTACGCAGGAAGTGATTGGCAAGTTCGGCGCGGACAAGTATGGGCAGCCCCTCTTTGTTCCAGATGCCGATAAGACAGATGCCGACTTGGGGCTGTAGGATCAGGCCCTGACATCTTATTGAGGCGGGTGTGATGCGCCCAGTGCGCATCGCTTCTGCCTCTCCTCAGAAAATGGACGGCGAAGTCTTTCAGATCACCTCTCTTTCGCTGGAAATCTCAGCGCTGGCAACCTGTATCAGCCTGCTGTTGGGTTTGCCATTTGGTACGCTCCTGGCTCTCGGAGCCTTCCGCGGCCGTTCCTTCCTGCTCAGCATGATCAACACCGGCATGGGCCTGCCTCCCGTTGTTGTCGGCTTGGTCGTAGCGATGGCGCTGTGGCGATCCGGGCCATTGGGTGACCTTGGACTGATCTATACCCCGGCTGCGATCGTCATCGCACAAGTTGTGATCGCATTTCCGGTCGCAGCTGGCCTCACGGCTGCGGCTCTGCAGGCGCTGGATCCCCGCCTGCGCTTGCAGCTCTTGGGTCTGGGCGCCTCACGCTGGCAGATGATCTGGTTGCTGTGGCGCGAAGCGCGGTTACCGCTTCTGGCTGCGCTGATGGCTGCGTTCGGATCTGTTATCTCTGAAGTGGGCGCCTCCATGATGGTGGGCGGCAACATCCGCTATCAAACGCGGGTCCTGACGACCGCCATCGTGCTCGAGACCGGAAAAGGGGAGTTTGAACTGGCGATCCAGCTGGCAGTGCTGCTGTTGGCCATCACTTTCCTGGTGAATTTCGCCCTCACGCGAATCCAACAGCGGAGCGCGCGCAGATGAGCGCTCTGGTTGAGGTGCGGGACCTGCGCGTCCGGCGAGCCGGCTCGCTGGTCCTGGAAGTCGACGAGCTTGAGGTGCGGGGTGGCGAGGTTCTGGCCCTTGTTGGCCCTAATGGCTCCGGCAAGACCACACTGCTGCTGGCTCTGGCGCAATTGCTGGGGCGGCAGGAGGGCGAGATCACGTACGCCGGCAGGTCCCTGCGGAGTTGGAACACGCTCGATTACCGCCGCAGGATTTCGTTGGTTTTTCAGAACCCCATGCTCCTGAACATGAGCGTCTCTGACAACGTGGCGCTGGGGCTCAGGTTTCGGGGCGTCGCCTCCGCTGAGATCCATGGACGGGTGCATTATTGGCTGAGGCGTCTTGGTATCCTGGCGCTGGCTTCACGCCGCGCGGTTGAGCTCTCCGGCGGCGAGGCACAGAGAGTCAGCCTGGCCCGAGCATTTGCCCTCGATCCAGAGCTGCTATTCCTGGATGAGCCCTTCCCGGGCTTGGACCCCCCAGCCAGGGCTCAGCTCCTGACCGATTTGGCAGCCCTCCTGGCCGAGGATCACCGCACCGCAATACTAGTGACCCATAATCTGAAGGAAGCCGCGCAGCTCAGCGATCGCGTCGCCGTCATCGTCGGGGGCAGACTGCGCCAGGTCGGCCGGCCCCGGCAGATCAAGTCCCACCCGGCTGACCCGGATGTGGCTGCATTTCTGAAGACTATGCCGCGCTAGCCCTTTTTAACGGCTTGCCCCGCGATCGCTCGCGGGGTAGCCAAGACCAACTCAGAGGGAGGAGAGAGAGTCTGACAAGCAGGGCTTCATAGAAGCCCCACCTAGTCAACTAAATTGGGTGGTGGTCCGGGTTCGTGCCGCTCCACACGCAACCGGGCTTTTCGAGCCCATTACATGCCAGAGCGTTCGAGCAGCGGCGGGCCAGGACTCGGGCGGGTTGGTCGGGCAAGTGCTCTGCCGGGTAGACCAACTCCGTTTCCAGCGCGATCTCGTGTCCCACGTGTTCGCAGTACGAGATCTTGTTGATTTCCCAAGTGCGGAACGCCACCGGACCTCCTGCTTACGGCCCCCAGTCTAAGGGAAGACAGGGTGGAATTCCAGTGACAGGCGTCACAATCGACCGTGACAAACCGCGGGATTATGACAAAAGCGACCGGGTTTCTTGTGCGGCGCTTAGGGATGAGCTTCGAGCCTGAAGATTGGGCCGCCGCGATCCGCAAAATACACTTCGCCTTGGGGGTCCTGACCGAAGCTCGTAAGGCTTGCACCGGTGCGGTACAGCAACCTTGAGTCCCAAGTCACTCCGCCGCGCGCGTCCTGCCGCTTGATCAGCCCCCACAGCTTCCCCGAACAGAAATCGCCGTAGAAATAGATCCCACTCCACTCCGGCATGCTCCCTCGGTATACATAGCCACCTGTGATGGAGCAGCCTCCCTCATTGTGGCTGTACTCAGCGACGGGGTCGATGAGCTGCAGATTCGCGGGCGGGCTGCCCTCAAACTCGTGCGCTCCCTCGCGGTAGTTCCAACCGAAGTTCGCACCCCCGGAGGAACCGGCGGGGAGGTAGTCAACTTCCTCCCAGGTGTTTTGACCCACATCGGCGATGTAGAGATCGCCGTTGAGGCGATCGAAGGATAGGCGCCAGGGATTACGCAGACCATAGGCCCAGATCTCCCGCCGGCCGCCAGCGCTGGCAAAGGGATTATCCGGCGGGATGGCGTAGGGTTCTGCACCATCCACATCCAACCTCAGCACCTTTCCCAGCAAAGCGCCGGTGTTTTGCCCATTGCCGAAAGGATCGTTCGCGCTGCCGCCATCGCCAAGGCCTGCGTACAGATAGCCGTCCGGGCCGAAGGCCAGCACGCCCCCGTTGTGATTCGGGAACGGGTCATCCACGGCGAGCAGAATCGTCTCTGAGGACGCCTCGGCGCGGTCCGGATCCGCGGAGACCCGGAAGCGGGCGATCACATTGTGGTGGAGTCGGTCCGTGTAGTTAACAAAGAAGAAGCCGTTCTCGGGGTAGTTCGGATGAAATGCCAGCCCCAATAGGCCGCGTTCGTTGCCCTGGGTGTTGACGTTTTCGGTAATATCCAGGAATGGTTCGGAGATGACGTCCGACCCGGAAACGATGCGAATGCGTCCGGCTTGCTCGACGATGAACATGCGGCCGGAACCATCCGGCGGGAACTGGATGTCCACTGGCGAATCAAAGCCTGAGGCGATCTGCGTCCACGCATATCGCTGGGGATCGGGGAAATCGATTGCCTGAGACGGCGCGCCTGGCGATGCTGAGACTGCAGGGCTCGCGGCAAGAGGCGTCGGCCCGAGTGGTGATGCAACTTGTTGCTGTTGGGTCGGTGCCGCGGCGGGCTTGGGTGTGCCCGGCGCGCAGGCCGCGAGCACGAAGCTGGCAAGTACAGCTGTGATGCTGAACCGGTTCATGCAGAAGCCGAAACGGGCTGCGGCGGGATGAAGCGGATGATATCCCCGCGAGGCGAGGGGTTAGTTCTTGTTGTCCTTGACCTCGACGGACTCCGCATCCACCACGTCATCCGTGTCAACTTTCGAAGCGCCGGCAGCCAGGGCCTTGACGTGTTGCAAAACAACGTCGGGCGGGCAAAGCTCCATGAACACATAGCTGGATAGCCACAGCACCGCCGCATCGTCGAGTTCACCGACGAGGGGCAGGGCAAGTTCGCTCACGAGATCGATTGGCCACACCAGATAGAGCAGGCCTGCCACCGGGATCAACTTGACCCATGGGCTGACGCGCGCATCCTTCA
This sequence comes from Anaerolineales bacterium, assembly GCA_036524055.1. Lineage (GTDB taxonomy): Bacteria > Chloroflexota > Anaerolineae > Anaerolineales > Villigracilaceae > Fen-1038. Next base: position 25,301 of record DATDCZ010000177.1, read on the forward strand.
TTAGGCCCCAGATGAGTTTGAGACGCGCGATGAAATCTCGCAGCAGGCTGCCCTGCGGCGGGATGATCAGGTCCTTCTTATCGGCCATGCGGGACTCCTGTCATGTGCATGTCGTTACATTATACACGTCGGGATTCAAGAGGCCGGCGTGTCTAATGGACATACGTAGGATCGTCAAAGGAGTTGCTCGGATGGATATGATCATCGATTTCCCCGGCGGAACCAAGGTGGATGCGCATTTCGGTCCTTTCACGGTGACCACGGACCAGCCGCCCGATTCGTCGGCACCGACCCCGTTCGACACGTTCCTGGCTTCGATCGGTACATGCGCTGGCATCTACGTGTTGGGCTTCTGCCGCCAGCGCGGGCTCCCAACACAAGGGTTGAAGATCACCCAGCACAACGCGCGCGATCCGCAAACAGGGCTGGTGGGGCGCGTCTCGCTTGAGATCCAGCTCCCGTCAAGCTTCCCGGACAAGTACCGGCAGGCCGTCATCCAGTCTGCTCAGCTGTGTGCTGTCAAGAAGCATCTCGAGCACCCTCCGGAGTTTGAAATCACCACATCGCCGAACTAGGCGGCAGTCTCTTCGCCGAATCATCGCCTCTGCAACGCATAACGCGCGCTGGAGGCAATTCGCGCGCCTGCAAGTACAATTGGGCGATGCCTTACCTGGTCGATGGCCATAATCTGATCCCCAAGGCAGGCTTGCAGCTTGAATCGGCGGACGACGAAATGCAACTGGTAGCCCTGCTGCAGGAATTCGGACGCCATTCGCGAAAAGACATCGAGGTGTACTTTGACGGTGCGCCCACGGGCAGCTCCGGCAGCCGGCGGTATGGGCGGGTTACGGCGCACTTCGTGAGCAGCCGATCGACCGCCGATGCAGCCATAAAGCGGCGTTTGCGGGAGCTTGGGGGCGAGGCTCGAAACTGGGTTATTGTCAGTTCGGACCGGCAAGTGACGACGGCTGCCCATGCCAGCCGTGCCCGGACGGAACGATCGGAATCCTTTGCGCGGAAGCTTGGACCGCAGGCAGCTGTCCGCTTGCGGGATGGGGAGAGAAAATCGCCAGAGCGCGATGTGGCACTCTCCGACCAGGACCTGAAGCGCTGGCTCGAACTGTTTAAGCGGCGATGAGGCGCCGCATCCCCTTGTGCGACCCTTCACTAATGCCTGTCTAATGGAACTCGGACAAATCAGATGTATATTGTGCACAAGACACCTGCCCTCCCTTTTACTGGTATTCAAGGTGTCAGCCACCGTAACAACAGTCTGCATGCCCCCCCCATGTAGCCTGACGGTGGTGTCCCTCCCCCCTCAAGATTGTCAGGCGCATCTCTGATGCGCCTGACAATCGTTTAAGCGGCTACGCGCCCGGGGAGCATGTGGGGGAGATACAATGCGCTCGTGACCACGATTTTTGCGTATGAGCCAGCGTTCGGGCATGCCTACGGCGATCATCCCGAGCATCCGGATCGATTGCGCGACCTGGCGCCTCTGCTCGCAACCACAAAGGCTGAACGTATCGCTGGGCGAGCCGCCACGCGGGACGAGATTTGCCTCATTCATCGCCCCGCGCTGATCGACTCGATCGAGCAGGCGTGCCGGAGTGGCGGAGCCATCATCGACCTCGCGCCCACATTCGTCACGCGCACTTCGCTTGACGACGGTCTGCGAGCTGCCGGCGCATTGTTGGAATGTACGCAGCGGGTGGTCCGGCGCCAGGCAGCCAATGCATACGCCATTGTTCGGCCGCCGGGACACCATGCAGAGCCGGATCGGGCCATGGGCTTCTGCCTGTTCAACAACGTGGCCATTTGCGCAGCTGCCGCATTGAAGAGCGGTCTTAAGCGTGTGGCCATCGTCGACTATGACGCCCATCATGGCAATGGAACGCAAGCGGCATTCGCCAACGACGAGAGAGTTGGTTACCTCTCGACTCACCAGGGGGGCATCTATCCGGGCAGCGGATGGATGGATGAGTTCCCCTCAGCCCGCGCCCGGATCGTGAACGTTCCGCTGCCGGCTCGTGCAGGGAATCAGGGCTTTGCTTTAGTATTGGATCAGATCATCGAGCCGTTCATCCGCGCCTTCAAGCCCGAGATGCTATTTGTCTCGGCGGGCTTCGACGCGCACTGGAGCGATCCCCTCACGGCGCTGGGCCTTTCATCTGGCGGCTTCCATCACCTTTCGCAAAGGCTGGTGATGCTCGCCGAGGAATTGTGCGGTGGGCGGATCGTGTTTGCCCTCGAAGGGGGGTACCAGCCCGAGAATGTCGCCAGCGGCAGCGCCGCCGTGTTTGCGGCTCTCATCCATGAAGTTTTCGACGAGCGCGGTGACGCATCACCGTACGCGGAGCCCGACGTTGCGAAGTCGGTGGCTGCGATCCGGGCATTCCATGGCTGGTAAACCGCATCCGCTGCGTGCACAACCCATTACCTCTGTCCTTCGGGAATCCGTATAATAGCGCCCGCAGGCGACACTGATGGCTCGCAGAACTCGAGGATTTGTTCAGCTTGAATGGGTTTGCCCGAACTGTGCGACGCGCAATCCGGGGCCGAAGAAGTCCTGCATCAATTGCGGCGCGCTGCAACCGGAGGACGTGCAATTCCAGCGGGCCGCCGATGAGCAGCTCGTAAAGGATCAGGAAGCCATCCGCGCCGCGCAGGCGGGGGCGGACTACATTTGTCCGTACTGTGGCACCCGCAACGCCGCGCTCGCGAAAGTCTGCGTGCAGTGTGGGGGCGACCTGGTCGAAGCCAGGCGCCGCGCTGCCGGGGCGGAGTTGCAGGCAAACACCGGCCCACGTGAACTAACCTGCACGAATTGCGGCACAGTCAACCCCTCGAGCCGCTCGAATTGTCTGAAATGCGGAGCACCACTACCACGTGGCGCCGCGGCGGCCACGGCCGTGAAAGCCGCTGTGCAGGCTGGCGGCGTTCCCACGAAGAAGGGCCCGAAGTGGTGGGTTTGGGCTCTGGTTGGCGGCGCGGTTGTTGTTTGCGCTTCCGCGATCGCGCTGTTCGCAGTTCCTGCCGCCACCGTCTCGGCCACGGTCTCCGATGTACGTTGGCAGACCTCGGTCCCAGTCCAGGAAATGCGCTCGGTCCACTACTCGAATGAAGCCGGCAGCCCTCCCTCCGGGGCTTATGCTGTATCCTGTCACACCGAAGACAAGGAAGTCTGCCAGGAACGCACGATCGACAAGGGCAATGGCTACGGCGAGGTGGTGCAGGACTGCCACACAGAGTCACAGCAGTATTGTTCCTACGACGTGGATGAGTGGAAGACGATCCAGACATATACCCTTGATGGCCACGATGCCTCGCCCGTGTATGCGCAGCCGAACGTCGGTGCGGGCCAGCGGCTCGGGGATCAGTCGGCTGACTATTCGGTGGTCTTTGAGTCCGAAAAGGGTCAGAAGATCTACTCGCCTTCCACACTGACCGAATACGCCCGGTTCAGCGTCGGCAGCACCTGGACCTTGAAACTCAACGCCGTCGGCACAATCCTGAGCGTCGAGTGATGATCCTCCAGAAGTGCCCCGCCGAGTTCAGCGGGGCACTTCTGGCTATCTTTCATTAGCAGCGGCGCCTAGGAGTCCAGTGGTCCAACCACCTTCTGCACTTCTTCAAGGATCTCGCCGGAGTTGACGAGGTCTTTCATCGTGTTGTGGTCCCGGTAGAGCGGGCGGTCCACGTCCAGGTGCTTCACGTGGCGGCGAATGACCTCCCGCGCTTTCTGAGTACCCTTGCCAGGCGTGAACTGACGGAAATCCAGTGCCTGGGCCGCGGCCATGAATTCGATCCCCAGTACGCCATAGGCATTGTCAAGGATCTGAGCGTTCTTGAGGGCTGTGTTCATGCCCATTGATACGAAGTCCTCCTGGTCGGCAGCCGCCGGTATGGACTGGATGGACGCCGGTGCCGAAAGGATCTTCTGTTCGACGATCAGGTGATCGGCCGTGTATTGGCTGAGCATGAGTCCTGAGTAGAAGCCGGGTTCATGCGCTAGGAAATCCGGCAGCCCCTGTGAGAGCGCCGGATTCGTAAGTCGGTTCAGGCGGCGCTCTGATAGAACGGAAACCATGGTGATGGCGGCGCCCGCCATGTCCATCGGTAGCGAAACCGGCGTGCCCTGGAAATTCGCCCCCGTCAGCGTCAATTGTTCATCCGGAATGAAGATCGGATTATCCCCGACTCCGTTGAGCTCGGTCTCGACCTGCGAACGCGCATACCCGATTGCATCCCGCGCTGCGCCAATGACCTGGGGGGTAGAGCGCATCGAGTATGCATCTTGCACCTTGGTCTTCATCTTCCCGGTCGTGAGGTCCGAGCCTTCCAGTACGCGCATGATGTTGTGCGCGGAGGTAATGGCACCCTTGAAGCCGCGCAGCTCGTGGAGCCTGCGGTTGTAGGGTTTTAGGTTGCCCAGGAGTGCCTCGATGCTCATGGCAGCGGCTATCTCCGCCTGTTTCAGCCAGCGTTCCATGTCATGGATCTGCAGCGCCGAGATGGCTGTGAGCACGTTCGATCCATTGATCGTGGCCAGGCCGTCCCGGGCTTGAAGGCCCGGCGGCTGGATTCCGGCTCGGCGCAGAGCCTCAGCTCCGGTCAGCCGCTCGCCCCCAAAGAAGGCTTCGCCTTCGCCCATCAGGAGCAGGGCCGCCTGTGCCATAGGTGCTAGATCGCCGCTCGCCCCCACGGAACCTTTCTTGCACATCACCGGTGTGACGCCCTTGTTCAGCATGTCGATAAGCGCCTGGGTGATCTCAAGCCGGCAGCCGGAATTGCCGTGCGCATGGACATTGATTCGCCCCGCCAGCGCCGCGCGCGCCGCCTCTATTGGAAGAGGCTCGCCGATGCCGGCGGCATGGTTGTAGATCAGGTACTTCTGGAACTCTTTGACTTGATCGTCATTCAACACCTTCTCGGAGAACTCCCCGATGCCGGTGTTGGTGCCGTACATGATTTCCTTGTTGGCCAGCTTCGTCTCTAGCATCAGCCGGCACGAGCGGATGCGCTCCTTCGCCTGTGCCGAGAGTTGCACTTCTTCCTTGCCCCGGGCAATCGCCACCAGGGCCTCTACCGTGAGGCTGGAACCGTCCAATGTGATGGTCATCTATGTGAGCTCCGTGGAACATGCATGTTGGAATTCTACATCCGGCCATGCTTCTTCATCCGGCGGCGGGTAGTTCAGGAGGCCCCGGGCTCTGCGATTGCCTGAGTGCCTGCCATGAGCCCGAACAGGGCGCCAGGAATGAAGATCAGTGCATGCGGCACTAGCATCAACTGGGTTTCTGCAACCAGCGCCGCGGCAAAATGAACCACGATCCATATCGGGACTACGGACCAGGCGAACACTCTCAGCGGAGGCGGCCAGTGTGCATATGATAGGGCCGCAAGGATGGGCAAAATCCCAAGAGTTACAAGGAGTTGCTGCCACGTTGCCCAACGGCTCAAATTCACGAGCATGAGCGCAGGGCCTGGATAATACCGGTCGGCAGTGAGATATGGCCGCGGGCCGTAGTACAGGCGAAGCCCGATGAAGATCGCAGCGAAGATGGCGATGCTCGCAGCAGCTGCCCGGTACGCGGGCCGCGGGTTAACCGCAGGGCGGATCTGCGTGTATGCATAAGCGGCCAGCATCACAGGGATCAGCAGGCTGGTCTCACGGTTCAGGGCCGCCGGCACCATTAACAATGGGATCCACATATAGCGCCTCTCCACGATCAGCAATCCAGCCAGCAAGTAGAACGCAACATCGAAGAAGATGCTGAAGGAGAGATCGCTGTTGTAGTGGGAGAGGCCCATACCCCATGTGAGAACAGATAAGCCCAGCAGGTTCGCAGCCAATGGCAATCCCAGCCGTCGATAGAACAACCCTGCCATGCACAGTACGAAGACCGCCTGCAGAAAGCGGACGGCAATGAACGTATTGGCCGCCGGCGTGGGGAGCTGCACCTTCCGGAAAAGCCGGATGACGGGCTCGATGACCAGGTCCGCCAGGATGCGATACTGCCACGGACTGTCTGAGTTGCCCGCCAGCATTTCCTGATGCGCCTGCTCTTGTTTGACGCGTATGAAGTGCATTCCGAGAGAATCAACCTGGATCGCGACGGTTGCGACGCTCAGCAACAAAGCCGCCGCAAGGAGCGTCAATCCGAAGGGGATTCTTTCAAGCCGTCTCACGTGCATTCCTGCCCTGACGGGACTCTACTGCGAATGTTTGGGCTTTCTGCGTGCAGATCCGCTGGCTGATTGGATTGTATCAGAGCACGATCCGCGGACTTCAACGTCAAGCACGGTTGCCGCGGTCATGCTCCTCAAGTGGAGTACAATCGTCGCCCATGGCTGAAGAGTTCATACCCAAATCTGCAATGAGCGTTCATGCTCATCCGGATGATCAGGATTTCACCGTTGCCGGCACACTGGCAAAGTGGTCCAGGGCCGGCTGCCAGATCATTTCCGTGATCATTACCAGCGGGGATGCCGGCAGTAATGATCCTAACCGAACCGCGGAGTACAAAGCCGAACTGGCAAAGGTCAGGGAGGAAGAGCAGCACCACGCCAACGTCATCCTGGGCGTCAAGGAGACGATATTCCTGCGTTATCCGGATGGAGAGCTGGTCCCCTCACTCGAGCTGCGGAAGGATCTCACGCGACTGATCCGCCGCTACAAACCTGAGGTCGTCGTGACCGGTGACCCCAGTGCCTGGTTCTACGACAACGATTACGTCAATCATCCCGATCACCGCGCCGCCGCGGAGGCTGCCATCTATGCCGTGTTCCCGTCGGCAGGAACGCGGATGATCTTCACCGAACTCCTGGATGAGGGACTCCAACCTCACGATGTCAAGCGACTATACATCCACGGCAACGAGAAGCCGGACACCTGGGTGGATATCGCCGGCACGCTCGACCTAAAGATCCAGGCGCTGACGAAACACTTCAGCCAGCGCGACACCCATGACATTGAGAACCGCATTCGAGAATGGGCGCAGCAGGAGGGCAAGGCCAGTGGTATCGCCCTCGCTGAGGCCTTCCGCGTCATGATCCTGCATCGAGAAGAGGATATTCCGCGCGAATAACAGCGGCCCCATATGGCCGCCGACTGGCTCAACTATTCTTTGGGGGAATGTACTCGAAACGATATCCGCCCAATTCAACATAGGGCTGATATGCGCCATAGCTCACGGCGCGAACGCGCCGCGCGATTTCATCAGGCGCCATGTCAGGCGTGATCCTGAAGAGTTCATTGAATTCCTTGCGGCTGAATGGGCGGCGCCTCCAGGTCTCGTCCGATCGGGGCAGTTCCCCTCCCCGGGCCATGACGGCTGCGATCTCAAAGAACAAGGCGATCTGGTTCTCGTAGGTGCGCCTCAGCAGCGTCTCCACGTTGTCGTCCGGAAGGACGGGGAAACGCCGCACCGCGACGATCGGGCCGGTATCGACGTGCGCCGCCATGTGATGGCACGTGACGCCGTAAGTCGTGGCATTCTCGTACAGTGCAAAGTTGTTGCAGCCAATTCCCGGATAGTCCGGTGAGGCCGGGTGGAAGTTGACCGCCGCCTTGCGGGCGCGCCCAAGGACCTCAGCCGGCACGACCCACCGCGACAGGTACGAGATGATGTAGTCGCCCTGCCATGCGCGGACAGCCTCTGGCAGAAGATCACCCCAGCGGCCTAGGCTGTGCACAACCGGAGAAAACTGCTGCTGGCAGAATTCAAGCGCGCGGGCGCAATCGCCGTCGTCCGCCTTGCCCAGGAATAGGAGTGAGTATTTCGTCTGTGCCATGCCGCCCCTGAAACGCCCTTCAATTGATTGATACAGCGGATGAATTGTATCGCTTCCTGGGGGAGCGCACGGCCGAATGTAGAATCATAAAGGCGCCGCGCTGTTACAGCGCGGCGCCTCTTCTGCTTGAGGATCTTTGGGGCTAGGTCGAGATGTATTCTCTCAGGCTATGTTCGACCGCGTATGCGGCTGCCTCGGCCCGGTTGTTCACGCCCAGCTTGGATAGGATGCTCGATACGTAGTTGCGTACCGTCCCCTCCCCAAGAAAGAGCGACTTCGCGATCTCACGGTTGGTCTTGCCCTCGGATACCAGCAGCAGGACGTGCTTCTCCTGTTGGCTGAGGTGGGCAAAGGCCGAAGCCTCTTCCTCTTTGACCGCCCGACGGACCTCCTGGAAGACCCGTTGGGTGACCGCCGGGTCCAGCAGGGCCTCACCGCGGCTCACCGACTCGATGGCCTTGATCAGATCCGTGCTCCCGATCTGCTTGAGGATGTACCCCGATGCGCCCGCCCGGATGGCCGAAAACAGCATCTCGTCTTCGGCGTACGAGGTGAGCATGATGACGCGCGTGGCCGGGTACTTGTTCACGATCTCTTCGCATGCCTCTATGCCGGAAGTGCCCGGCAGGCGGATGTCCATCAACACGACGTCTGGCTTGAGGGCGGCAACCTGCTCCAGTGCCTCCCGCGCCGATCCAGCCTCACCGACTACCTCGAACTGCGGGTGCCGTTCCAGCAAGGACTTCAGACCGAGCCGTACAACCTCGTGATCGTCGACCAGCAATAATTTCTGTTTTGCCATGGGCAGTATTCTACTCAAACTTGTCTGGAAACAGTATAGTCGATAGGTAATTGTCTGACAAGGAGATAAAAAGAGAGGCGACCTTGGCGGGTCGCCTCTCCTCGCAGCCGCATTACTTGGCCTTGACGGTGATCGTCTTGGGTTTGACTTCCTCGGTCTTTGGGAGCGTGATCGTCAGGATCCCGTTCTCGAATTCGGCCTTCGCTTTCTCGGAGACCACCGAGGTCGGCATGGGGACGCTCCGCTCAAAGCTGCCCCAGCGATGCTCGCGGATGTGATATGCCTTTTCCTTGAGCTCGCTCTCTTCCTTGGTCTGACCTTTGATGGTTAGCATGTCGCCCGTGACGTTGATCTCAACGTCCTCGGCCTTCATGCCGGGCAGGGCGGCCTTGACGACCACGTCGTTCTCGGTCTCGAACAGGTCGATCGACGGCACCGAGCCGAACTTCCCGCCATCAGTCAGACCCCACGGCCGGGTGAACGCATCATCCAGGAGCCGATCCATGGCATCACGGAGCGTCACCATCTCGCGCATGGGCTGCCAGCGAATAAGATTGGACATAGCAACCTCCTTTATGGGTTTGATCTGATGCGCGAAGAATAGTGCGCCAACGTTAGAACAGCGTAGACGCTGAATAAACGCTCCGTAAGAAGACGCTGGGCGGTTTCTACGGGCGCCGTTAGGCTCCGGCAGCGGCCTTGTCCCGCCGGAAATCGACGAAACGGTAGCCGACGCCGCGCTCCGTCAGGATATAGTGCGGATCAGAAGGGTCCTTCTCAAGCTTTTGGCGCAGGTAGTTGATGTAGAGCCGGACGTAGTGAGGCTCATCCCTGTATTCGTAACCCCAAACCTTCTGCAGCAGCTGGTCGTGCGACACGACCCAGCCCGCGTTCTGGACCAGGTGATACAGCAGCCGGTATTCCGTGGGGCGCAGCTTGACGAGCTTGCCCTCCAGCCAGATCTCCCGCCGGTCGAAATCAATCCGCAGACGGTCGTCCACCTCGATTAAGCCGTGCATCGAGCCCGTGGCGCCCTCTGTCCGACGCAGCACTGCCTTGACGCGGCTGACCAACTCCCGGGGGCTGAAGGGCTTCGTGATGTAGTCGTCCGCACCCAGTTCCAGGCCGCGGACGCGGTCGTCCTCCTCGCCCTTGGCGGTGAGCATGATCACGGGCACGCTGCTGACCTGCCGCACGGTCTCCAGGACCTCGAACCCGTCGATATCCGGCATCATGACGTCCAGCAGGATCAAGTCGGGCGTGTCCCGCAGCTTGTCGATTGCCTGCTTGCCGTTCAGTGCCTCCGCCACCTGGTAACCGTCATGCTCCAGGTTCATGCGGATAAAACGCACCATGCGCTCCTCGTCGTCGACGACGAGGATCCTTCGCCGCACCGTTTGCTCGGGCATGCTACTCCCTCACGAAGCCGATGATCTTCTCTTCCTCGGCGCTCTCGATGACCTCGACCAGCGTCAGGCGTTCGATCGGCCAGATCACTTTCATGATACTTCGTTCCAGGTAGGGCAGATCCTTGCCGTCGCGCTGCCTCGGATTCGAGACGATGAGTAGCGTGTCGGCAGGTTTGGGGAGATCTTCAATTTCGCCCATCACCGGTACGCCGGCACTCAGGTGTAGCAGGACAGTGTATGCCATGGGATTCGGTTCCTTTATGGTGACTTGAGCAGGATCTGTACCTTGAGCCCTCCCAGGGCGACAACGTCGCCGTTGGAGAGTGGGCATTCCTCGTTCGCCTCGAGTCGCCGGCCATTGACAAACGTGCCGTTGGCGGACTCGAGATCCATGAGGTATACGTCGTCCACGCCACGCCGGATGGTGGCGTGCAGACGGGAGACGCCGTGTGAATACGCGTGATAGGGCGTGAGATCCAGGTCGGGCATCACCGGCTGTCCCTCGACGACCCGACCTAGCGTGAATTCATTGCGGTCGGTCAGGGGCAGCACCTGGCCCGTATCCAGTAAGTGCAGTGTGACCCAGTTGTCACCCCCGCTGACCGGGCTGGGCATCGGCGGCGCGGCCGCCCACGACCTCACCGACTCCGGAGTCATTTCCATCTTGTGGGTTATGACGGTATCGACAGACAGCAGACCCACACCGCACTCGATGCAAAAGGCTGCACCGGTGACGTTCTGGTGACCGCAGTTTGGGCAAGATATCATTCGCGACTCCCGCTGGGTGCTTGCATCAGGGCGCGCGTGCCATACTTGATGGCCTTGCTGCCCTCTTCGCTGAAGGATTGCATCCGCTCGATACTTTCCGCCTCCAGGATGGCCGTCTTGGATAGGTCCTCGTGGCCCTGGGCCTGGAGTTGCAGCGCAAGGTGGCGGAGATGCCTGGTCGCCAGTTCGAATTCGCCGGCCTCTGTCTCATGCCTGGCGCGCTCCTGCAGGCGATAGAGCGAGAGCTTCGCCAGCGCGCTGACGATGGATTGGGGCGGGAGCTGCTGCGAGGCCGACGTCCCACTTGGTCGCTCCATCCGCAGCGGGATGGGAGGGAAGGGGATTGGGCGGGCAGCTACGACTGCCCGGACGTATCCCTCGAGCAGCACGATCGACTCGGTCTTGGAGGCTGCTGATTCCACCAGGAATTCAAACAGCACGCTCAGCCTTTCGTCCTGCAGGATGGGGCCGAGGTGTAGTTCCTGCGCGATCTCGACCGGACCCGCATCGGGCTGCAGGCGGTGGCAGCTTCTCAATTGGATCCCCGATTGGGGCTGGAACTCCAGGATTGCGTCATCGACGACCGTGCGCGCCAGCGCTGCGAATTTCTGGACCAGCATCTGCTGGATATCCTGCGGCTGGGCTATATAGGTGCTGTTGCCGCCTGTGCGGCCGACGAGCGAATCCAGGAAGATGTCGTTCCATTCGCCGCCGATGCCGAAACCGCTGATGCTGATGTTCAGCCGCGCTGCCTCTTCCGCCAGCTGCAGGCATTGCTGCTCATCCCCGTAGGTGTGGCCATCGGTGAGCAATATGAGATGGCTCCCGCGTCTGGGGTCCCGGTTGCGGCGCAGTTCATTCAGACCGGCGCTCAGGCCTTGGAAGATCTCCGTCGCCCCCGAAGCCTGTATGGATTGGATTCGGCTTTGGGCGCGCTTCAGGTCGCTCTGAAACGCAGACGGCAGGAACACTTCTGCCCGATCGCTGAACACGACCAGTGCGAATAGATCCTCGGGGCGCAGCATCTGCACGATGCGCACCGCCGTCGCCTTCGCCACATCCAGCTTCTCGCCCTGCATGGAGGTGGATCGGTCCAGGACCAGGCACATGTTCAGGGGCGCGATAACTTCTTTTCCCGGTCCCCCGGGCGGCGCCGCCTCGAACAGGGCGTAGATCAGCTGCGGCTCATCCAGGCGTACAAGGCTGTGCCGGCTGTAGTCCACGTGGATGCGTACAGGTGCAATCGTGTCGGGATCTACTTCGGGAAGCGTGGCGTCGTATTTCGCCCGCCGTTCCGGGTTGGATAATACCTCGTAGGCGCGCTGGACCTCCAGGAACATCTCGGTCTCACCCGGCAGCATGTTCTGGTCGGGGTGAAATCGCCTGGCGGCGGAATAGTAGGCCCGCTTGATTTCCTCGGGTGTGGATTCCCTCAAGATGCCCAGAGCAGCGTAGTAATCCCTCCTGCTGGCCTGCATGTTTATCCGATCATCTGCACCAGTACCACGCTGATGTTGTCGGGCCCACCCGCAGCATTGGCTGCGGCAACCAGGTTATTGCAGGCGCGCGCAAGGCTGGAAGCATCGACCAGCGAGCGAAGAATGACGTCCTCAGGCACAACACCCCAGAGGCCGTCAGTGCAAAGCATCAGAGTGCTGCCATGCGGGAACGGAATCGTGAAGATGTCAGCTTCGATCGTGTCGCCCTGGCCGACGGCCCGGATCAGTACGTTGCGATGGGGATAGTTGGCCGCCTCTTCCTTGTTGAGATGGCCCAGTTCCTCCAGGCGCCGCACCAGCGAATGGTCCTTGGTGAGTTGCTCTACCAGGCCGGATGGGTGCACGCTGTAGGCGCGGCTGTCTCCCACGTGACCTATCGTGACCTGGTCACCCAGCACCAGTGCTGCTGTGACAGTGGTTCCGCTGCCGGGGGCGTCCTTCTGCACAGCCTCGTGGGCGACGCGGATCGCGGCCTCCATGATCTCCTGCAGCGAATCCTGGGGCTGCTCCGGGGGCATCGAAAAGAGGTATGGCTGGAACTTGCGCAGCACATGGCCGGCGATTATGCGCACGGCCGCATTGCTGGCAACCTCGCCAAAGTCGTGCCCGCCCATGCCGTCGGCCACAACGTACAAGCCGAATGGCACATTATTGCTCATGCCGGCCAGCGTGGACGTGATCGCCAGCACGCTGTCCTCATTGTGTTCGCGCTGCTTGCCCACGGACTGGCCCGTGGCAGCGATGAGCTGTTGCATCGCGTTCGTGTTTTCCTGCTGCCGCACGATCGAATCGATTTGCTTCTCGGAGAGCGGGGCAGTAGTCGCCTTGTCGCCCGATTTGCCTGACAGGCCGGCGACGAATTTGCGGAATCTCTCACGCATGTGGTTCTCCTTGTTCAGGCGAGCAATGCATAGACATGATGGTTGGTTGCGCCCACGTAAACGACGTCATCGAAGACCACAGCGGAGCCGATGATCGCAGCCTCAGTCTCAAATTTCCAGCGCAGTCGGCCGGTGCGATATTCCAGGCAGTACAGGTTTCCGTCGACAGAGCCGCAGTATACGGCATCCCTGTAGACCGCGGGAGAACTGCTGACCTGATGTTCGGTGCGGAACCGCCATACTTCCCTGCCGCTTTGCACCTCCAGGCAGTAGATGAATCCATCTGCCGCGCCCACGATGATCATGTTGTCGATCAGCGCGGGGGAGGATACCGAGCCCTTTCCTAGCCGGAACCGCCAGACGGGCCAGCCATCCTTGGCGCCCAGGCAGTACAGTGTGCCGTCCAGCGAGGTGACGTATACCGATTGGGGTGAGACGGCCGGGGATGAGGAGATCGCCCGCTTGGCCGCGAAGTGCCATTTGAGGGTGCCGCGGTAATCCACGGCCATGAGTTCCCCGCCCTCGGTGCCCACGTAGATCATCTCGTTGGCGATTGCGGGGGTGGATCGCACCATGTCGCCGGTGTCGAATTTCCAGGCGCTGCGGCTGGTATTCACGTTCACGGCGTGCAGGAATCGGTCGTCCGAGCCAAAGAATACGTGTCCTTCGGCAATTCGCGGCGATGAATGGATCGGCCCATCCGTGAAATACGTCCAGTTGACCTTGCCGGTCCTGGCATTGACCACATGCAGGCGCCGGTCTTGTGACCCGAAGAAAACGTTGCCTTCATACACTGCCGGACGCGAGACCACGCCGCCCTCGGTGGGGTACTTCCACTGGAACTTGCCGTCGGTTGCCGTCAGGGCATACAGGTTATTGTCGTAGCAGCCGATGTAGAGCATGCCCACGGCCACTTGGGGCGTGCTGCGGATCTCGTCTTCGCATTTGAAGGACCAGATCGGTTTGATGCCGGCCGCCGGGCTCACTGGGGCCACTCTGACCTTCGAGAGGGCGCCGGTCTTCCGCGCCACCCCCATGAGAGCTTCCTTCATGTCCTCGGCATTTGCGAATCGATCCGAGGGGTTGTACGACAGCGCGGTTGAGACCACAGCCTCGATCTCCGCGGAAACGCGCGAGTTGATCCGGCGAAGTGGCCGTTCGGCGAACGAGAACGGCGGCTCCAGGCGGGGGTCACGCCGTGTCAGCGCATGGTGGATGGTGGCGCCCAGCGCATACAGGTCGGCGGAGGGTGTGGCCTCTCCGCGATATTGCTCTGGCGGCGAGTAGCCCTCGGTGCCGATCATGGTGCCGCGCTGACCTACCTGGAAAGTGCGCGCGATGCCAAAGTCCACCAGCCTCACATCGCCGTCCGTGTTGATCATGATGTTGGACGGCTTCATGTCACGGAAGATGATGGGATCCGGCTTGTGAGCGTGCAGGAAGGAGAGCACATCGCACAGCTGCACCGCCCAGGCCAGCACTTGGTCTTCGGCCAGGAAACCGTTGGTTTCGTTGATGATGGCTTCCAGGTCCTTGCCGTGAATGAACTCGAGTACCAGGTAGGAGCGGTCCTCCTGGCTGAAGTAATCGTAGATGCGCGGGATGGCCGGGTGGGTCAGGGTGGCCAGCAGGTTGGCCTCGCGCTCGAAGTTGAGCACCACCGTCTGTCGCACCAGCGGATCCGGAGCTGTATTGATCATCTCCTTCACCGCAACCAGCTTGGTGATATTGGGGAAGTGCATGTCACGGGCGCGGTACACCGAGCCCATGCCGCCAATTCCGATGACCTCCTGGATGGAATAGCGGTCTGATAGCGCGATCCCAGTCCGCAGCTGCCGCCGCGCGGCTGCTGGCTCACTATCCAGCGGTTGTGTGAGATTCTGACCGTCCAGGTGGCCTCTGAAACCGTGATTATAGTGTGCGCTTACCCTTATTGCAACGCCCAGTGCGCCGCCGCTCCTGCACCGTCGAATGGGGGTCGGCGCTTGCGTGGAAAGTCCTTCTAAGGCACAATTCCAATATCATGAAGATCCTTGCGGTAAGCGATCAGGTGGTTGACCGCATCTACGAGCTGATACCGCAGGGACACTTCAGGGGCACTCGGTTCGTCATCGGCTGCGGTGACCTCCCGTACGCATACCTGGAGTACATCGTCACTCTCATGAATGTCCCGGTCTTCTATGTGCCGGGAAACCATGATCCGGCCTACCACCAGGACATCAATGAGGGACACGCTGCCGGCTGCCTGAATATCGACCTTCGGACGACGTGCTTCGAGGGCGTCCTGCTCGCCGGCTTCGGGGGCAGCGTCCGTTACCGGCCCGGTGCCGTGAACCAGTATTCGCAGGGCGAGGCCTTCCTCCGGGCTGCCTCTCTGGCGCCAAGGCTGCTTGGAAACCGCCTGCGCTACGGCCGGCAATTGGATATCCTGGTCTCGCATTCGCCGCCGTTCGGCATCCACGATGACGATTCCAGTGCGCATCGGGGCCTCAAAGCCATCAATTGGCTCATCCGCTGGGCGCGGCCCCGCATCCACCTTCATGGACACCTTCACGATATGCAACGAAATCTGAAACCCGCCATCACTTGGATCGGCCAGACGGCCGTCATGAATGTTTTCCCGCACCGGAGTGTGGAGTTGCCCGATGCCGGATGAACTGACCGAACGCATCAACGCCGATTTCAGTCGTGCACGGCTGAAGGCCTTCCTCAACCGCATTCGCTCGCTCGTCTCTGGCACGCCCACCAGGCTGCTTTCTTATGAGGAGGTCAAGTCCAGTCTGCATGTGGGCGGCCCCATCTACCGCGGCATCCAGGCCGTGCCCCTGAAACAGATCGTCGGCAGCCTGAACCGCTACGGTGAGTTCGACCGCGCCTTCAAGCCCGTGGTTGATCACGTGGCCGAACGCTGGCAAAACGTGGATAGTGCGTTCTACAAGGCCATCAGCCTGCCCCCCGTGCTCCTCTACAAGGTGGGGGAGATCTACTTCGTCGTCGATGGGCACCACCGCGTGTCCGTCGCCCGCGAACAGGGACAGCAGGATATCGATGCCGAGGTCCGGGAGTGCTCCACGAAAGTGAACATCACACCGGACCTCCGCCCGGAAGACCTCAGCATCCTGGGTGAGAAGGTCCACTTCCTGGAGCGCACGCGGCTCGACCGGCTGCGACCGCAGTCGCGCGTGCGTCTGACCATCGCCGGTGGTTTCGACCGCATCCTGGAGCACATCGCCGTGCACGCCTACTTCATGGGCCTCGATTTGAAGCGCGATGTCTCCGAGGAAGAGGCCGTGATTGACTGGTACGACAACGTATACATGCCGATCGTCGAGGTGATTCGCAGCAGCAAGGTGTTGCAGGAGTTTCCAGGCCGCAAGGAGGCCGACCTGTACTTGTGGGTGCTTGACCACCAACAGTACCTGGCGGCCGCGGAAGGCCAGCCGCTTGGAGCTCCAGAGGCAGCAGCCCGCGATTATCTGGAGGATCGCGGCGTCTGATCCATTAGCGCTGAGGAGGAACATCGATGAGACGGGCAGATCTTGCAGGTGTGTACGCGGCCGCTGTGACACCGCTCAAAGCGGATTTCTCTCCGGATGCGGAAGCCATTCCTTCTTTTCTGAGTTTCCTCGCCGGCCGCGGCTGCCATGGCGCCTTGATCCTCGGAACCACAGGCGAGGGCCCATCCTTCTCCCCCGCCGAACGCGAGGCCATCTGGCGCGCCGCGGTCAAGGTGCGGCAACAGCACCCGGAATTCCGTCTGTTGGCGGGCACGGGCACGCCCAGCCTCACCGAAACCATCGACCTCACCCGGATGGCATTCGATATCGGTTTCGACGCGGTCGTGACGCTGCCGCCGTATTACTTCCGCAAGGCCACAGATGATGGTGTCTTCGATTGGTTCCGCGAGCTGATCCGCGCAGCTGTTCCCGCAGACGGCGCGCTGTTGGGCTATCACTTCCCCGGCGTAGCCGGCATTGGTTTTTCCATTGATCTGCTGACGCGGCTCAAAGATGCCTTTCCCGTACAGTTCCAGGGCATCAAGGACTCATCCCACGATGAGGACTTCGCGCGTGCGCTGGGCGCCCGTTTCGGCACCGATCTGCTGGTTCTCAGCGGCACCGACTCGGATCTGACCTTTGCGCTGCAGAACCACGCCGCCGGTTGCATCACCGCGCCCGCCAATCTCATCTCTCCATCGCTGCGCCAGATCTATGATGTGTTCAGCGATGGCAATGACACCACTGAGATCCAGTCTCGTGTGACCGCCAAACGGCAGGCGCTGGAGCAGTTCATGCCGTTTCCAGCCAGCCTCAAGGCTCTGCTGCACCGGCTGTATGGGTTGCCGCGCTGGCCGGTCCGCCCTCCACTGGTTGAGATCTCCGAAGCGGATGAGGATCGCGCGGTTTCAGAAGTAGGCTGAGGCGCAACACGGTCCCCGCGAGCGGGCTCGATTCTTCCCCCCGTTATAATGACAGCATGTCGAATACTTGGCGGCTCCTGATAACGCCGCCTGTGCGCGGTTCGTGGAACATGGCCGTGGACGAGGCCATCCTCGAACACATCGGCAGCGGCGAAGCGCTGCCCACGCTGCGTCTGTATGCATGGGAGCCTGCCTGTCTCTCGCTTGGGCACGCGCAACCCTACGCGGATGTTGATCTGGAGCGTCTGCACGCGCGCGGCTGGGATCTCGTGCGTCGCCCGACCGGCGGGCGCGCCATCCTGCACACCGACGAGCTCACCTACTCCGTCATCGCGGCCTCGGGCGAACCGGCCGTGACCGGCACCCTGCTCGAAAGCTACAACCGGATTGCCCTGGGGCTGCTCCACGCTGTCCGCAGCCTTGGCGTGCCGGCCGATATGAAGACTGGACCCAAAGCCCCGGCTGATGCCTCGAATCCAGTGTGCTTCGAGGCGCCGTCTGCCTACGAGATAACCGTCGATGGCAGGAAGCTGATCGGTTCCGCGCAGGCTCGCCGTCGCGAGGGTGTGCTGCAGCATGGATCGCTGCCGCTTGTCGGGGACCTACGGCGCATCACGGAGGCCGTTGTCCTGGGCGGGAACGGCGCCCGCCATGAAGCGGGCGAGAGACTCCTGGCGCGTGCCACCACCGTGGAAAGCGTCCTGGGGCGTGTCGTCAGCTGGGACGAGGCAGCCCGCGCTTTCCGCAGCGGGTTCGAAGCTGAGCTGGGCTTGCAGTTCATCGAGCTGCCGCTCAGTGAGAGCGAGCAGGTGCGCGCCGGTGAATTGGTGCGCGACAAGTATGCCCATGCGTCCTGGACAGAACGAGTGTGAGACACGCTGCCCATGATGGTCGGATGGGGAAGCAGATGTCAGCGCCTTCCGTATTGACCGCATCCATGCGATGAATACGCCCGAACGCGTTGCTGCGATCTTCCAGGAGAGGTTCGGCCGCGCGCCCCAGGGGATTTCGCGCGCTCCGGGCCGCGTCAATCTGTTGGGAGAGCATGTCGACTACAACGACGGCTTCGTGCTCCCGATCGCCACAGACCGGGCCACGTACGTTGCATTTTCTCCGTCGCCTGAGCCGGTCAGCACGCTCTGGGCCGAAGACTTGCAGGAGGGTGCGAGTTTCACTTCTGAGAGTCTGCAGGCGCACCAGGATTCCAACGGTCAACCGCTTCCAAAGTGGGCGCATTATCCTGCTGGCGTGGCGTGGTCATTGACGAAAGCCGGCATTGCCGTCCCCGCGCTGCAAGCCGTGTTTGCCTCCGACGTGCCGCGTGGCGCCGGCCTGAGCTCTTCAGCCTCGGTGGAGCTTGCTTTTGCCCTGGCCTGGACGAGCCTCGGGGACTCCACCGCCTCCGGCATGCAGCTCGCGCGCCTTTGCCAGATCGCGGAGAATGAATATGTCGGCGTCAGGTGCGGCATTATGGATCAGGCCGCCTCCGCCTGCAGCGAAGAAGGTCGTTTGATGCTGCTCGACTGTCGATCGCTCGAGTACCGCACGCTTCCTCTGCCTGAAGGCATTGCTGTCGTCGTCGCGGATACCGGCGTTCACCACAGCCTCGCCGCCGGCGCATACAACGATCGCCGGGCCGCCTGCGAACAGGCCGTGGCGCTACTGCGCGAGCATCTGCCCGAGATCCGCGCTTTGCGCGATGTGGCGCCCGAGGACTTCAATCGTCTGTCTCCCAAGTTGCCGCCGGGGATCGAGGTTCGGGCGCGTCACGTGGTCGAGGAGATCGAACGAGCGCGCAAGGCCGAGGCCCTGTTGCAGAACGGGGATGTGCAGGCTTTCGGCGCGCTCATGAATCGCTCTCACGCCAGTCTGCGCGACCTGTACGAGGTCTCGTGCCCCGAGCTGGAAACCATGACTCGCGTGGCGCGCTCACTGCCTGGCTGCCACGGCGCGCGCCTCACCGGGGCGGGCTTCGGTGGCTGCACTGTCAACCTCGTCGAGGCCCGCGACACCAACATGTTCGTCGAAGCGCTCGGAGCGGTGTACGAGCGAGCCTTTGGCCGTAAGGCCGAGATCTATGTGTGCCGTGCAAGCCGGGGAGCGCACCTCTTGTAGCCGGGGGCCGAAGAGATGCGCGGCGATGCTCTCTACGCGATCCTGAGCCGAACACTCGATATGATGGTGTGGGGAGGTGAGCTCAGCGCCGATTCCGAGCCCCTGCCTTCCGGGCCGGCGGTCTTCGTTTCGAACCACGCCGGCGCAATGGGTCCCATCGCGGTCACATCCTCAGTTCGTGTGCGCTTTCATCCGTGGGTGATCGGCGACATGCTCGATCTCCAAACCGCCGGACCGTACCTGCGCGAAGATTTCGTCAAGCCTACGCTTCACGTGCCCGAGCCTATGGCAACCTCCATCTCGAATTCGCTCGCGCACGTTACCGTCGCCTTGCTGCGGACGATCGGATGCATCCCGGTCTTCCACGACAAGGACCTGCTGGAGACCTACCGGCTCAGCGACGACTACCTTGCCATGGGACGCGGCCTGCTGATCTTCCCCGAGGACCCGAAGCAAAGCCTCAATTCCCGCACGGGATTGCGCCCATTTCAGACCGGCTTCGCCCATCTCGGCAGCCTCTTTGCGCAGCGCACCGGCCACGGGCTGAAGTTCTACCCGATCGCCGTGCATCGTAATTTGTTGCGCGTCCAGCTGGGCCAGCCCGTCACCTACAATCCCAATAATCAGCCGGCAGCTGAGCGGCGGCGCATTGCGCACCTGCTGGAGTCGATCATCGCCGCCATGCTGGCAAGCGACGACCGCCAGCTCCAGGCTGCCATCCACCAAACCCCCTGATGTCCGATCGCTGGCGTTCGCTTTGGCAGGGGATTCGCATGGAATTCCCGATGTTGGTCGGCGTGCTGCCGTTCGGTCTGATCTATGGCGCCACCGCCCTCCGCCAGGGCCTCACACCCGGGCTTGCACAGAGCATGTCCGCCATCGTCTTCGCCGGCTCTGCACAGTTCATTACCTCTCAACTCATGCACGCCGTCACTCCGCCGTTTGTCATTGTGCTGACCATTGGCATCGTCAATCTGCGGCACATGCTCTACAGCGCCTCGGTGGCGCCATTCGTAAAGCATCTGCCTCTGCGCTGGCGCGTGCTGCTGGCGTACCTGCTCACGGATGAGGCCTACGCCGCGACCATCGTCCACTATGAAAGCGAAGGCGCCACACCCACAGGACACTGGTTCTTCCTGGGAGCGGGCGCCTCGTTGTGGTTTGTCTGGCAGGTCAGCACCGCATTGGGCATCTTCCTCGGCACAACCATACCCGAAACCTGGCCCTTGGACTTCGCCCTGCCACTCACGTTCATCGCCATGCTCGTGCCGACCATCAAGGATCGGTCCGTGGCAGCTGCGGCCCTCTCGGCTGCCGCCGTTGCGCTTGCCGGAGCGGCGCTGCCCTACAAGCTCGGGTTGATGCTCGCCGCCCTCATCGGGATCACCGTCGGAATGCTCGTGGAGAACCGCGAATGAGCATCCTGCTGATCTTCGTCCTCGGCGGCCTGCTCACCTTTGGAATGCGCCTCTCCTTCATATACCTGCTCGGGCGCGTCGCGCTGCCCGACTCAGTCCGGCGCATGTTGCGGTTTGTGCCGGCAGCCGTGCTCTCGGCCATCATCGCCCCCGAGCTGCTCCTGCACACAGGCAGCTTTGACCTGAGCCTGGGCAATACACGTCTCCTCGCCGGGCTGGCCGCCATCGCCATCGCCTGGTGGACGAAGAACACCCTCATCACCATCCTGGCAGGGATGGCGTTTCTATTGGCGCTGCAGTTCCTGCTCTAGCTGTGGTCGTGCGTGTGCACGTGGCCGTGCGAGACTTCCTCGTCAGTGGCTGCGCGCAGTGATTCGATCGTGACCTGGAAGTCCAGCCGCTTGCCGGCCAGCGGATGGTTCATGTTCAGCCGCACGTTCTCATCCGTCACCGCCTCGATGCGGGCAATGGATGGATGCCCGGACTTGTCCTTGAGCTCAAGCTGCGTGCCGACCTCGAGTGGGATGTCCGCGGGGAACGCGTCGCGGGGCACCTCCATGAAGGCCTCGCCATCCAGGTCGCCGTAGCCGTCCTTCGCTTCCACCATTACTTTCTTGCTTTGGCCCACTTCCATGTCGTAGATCTCGTGCTCCAGGCCCGGGATGATGTGCCCCATGCCCTGGATGAACTGCAGCGGCTCTGAGCCCTGCGATGTGTCCACCATCTCGCCGTCCACGTGCAGCGTGTAATGCATGGATACCACGTGTCCGTCATTGACCTTCATTGATTCTGTCATCTGCTCTCCAAATTAAGGCCGC
>DATDCZ010000178.1:0-14554 GCA_036524055.1 Anaerolineales bacterium
ACTCACGCATCGAGGTGGACGCCGGAAAGCTCGGAGGCCCGGATTCAAATCGCATGGGGTTGATCTGCCGCGCGGACGCTGGGCGCCATTACTTTTTCATCGTTGGTAGCGACGGATATTATGGCCTCGGCATCTTCACAAACGGAACTGCTGCCCTGCTTGGCCAGGCTGCCATGCAGCAAAGCCAGGCCATCATCACCGGCACGGCTGTCAATCATTTGCGACTCGATTGTGGCGGGAGTGCCCTCTCGGGATACATCAATGGTGTCCCGGTAGCCCAAGTGCAAGACCAGACGCTTGAGCACGGCGAAGTGGGTATCCTGGCCGGAACCTTCAATGAGCCCGGGGCCGACATCGTCTTCGATAATTTCGTCGTACTCCAACCCTAGATCTGCCCGGGCTCCGAGCCATCCGTCAG
Organism: Anaerolineales bacterium; assembly: GCA_036524055.1. Taxonomy (GTDB): domain Bacteria; phylum Chloroflexota; class Anaerolineae; order Anaerolineales; family Villigracilaceae; genus Fen-1038. The sequence goes on from DATDCZ010000178.1 coordinate 419, forward strand.
ACTTCTGGACGTGGTGCCTTTTCCATGAAGGTCTTCCTGGATACAGTCGGTTGCCGCCTAAATCAGGCTGAAATCGAAATGATGGCGCGTGATTTTCGGGCCGCAGGCCATGAGATCGTCGCGGCACCTGCTATTGCTGACCTCGCGGTCGTGAACACGTGCTCCGTTACAGCGAAAGCGGCATCCGATTCCCGAAGCAAGATTCGACACCTGGTTCGGTCACACGTCGCCGAGATAATTCCCACTGGTTGTTGGGTCACCCTCGAGCCCGAACGCGCGGCCGCCTTGCCGGGTGTCTCCCGGGTCGTGCCCAATCATCGGAAAGACAAGCTGGTGCGCGAAGTCCTGGGGAACACGACGTCCTCCGCGAATACATGCCTGGATGTACGCGTGCCATTGCCCGGCGCCCGGAAGCGGACGAGAGCCTTCATCAAGGTGCAGGATGGGTGCTACAACCGGTGCACATTCTGCGTCACCACAATTGCTCGCGGCGCAAGTCGAAGCAATCCGATCGCAGGAGTGATTGCGGACGTCCAAGCGGCATTGCGGGGTGGTGCGAAGGAGATCGTACTCACAGGTGTGCATCTGGGGTCCTGGGGTCGGGACCTTGGTCTGCGGCTCAGGGATCTGATCCGGGCCATACTGATGCACACGGACGCCGGACGAGTCCGGCTTTCATCCCTGGAGCCATGGGACTTGGACGTCGATTTCTTTTCGGCGTGGCAGGATCCCAGGCTGTGCGCGCACTTCCATCTCCCGCTGCAAAGCGGGTGTTCTGCGACACTTGTGCGAATGCGACGAAATACCACGCCGGATTCCTATCAAGCCTTGATCCAGGCTGCGCGCGACGTTGTGCCCGACGCTGCGATCACGACTGACATGATCGCCGGTTTCCCTGGTGAGACCGAAGAGGATTTTCGGACTTCCCTTGATTACGTTAGCGAGATGCGGTTGGCGGGAGGCCATGCGTTCCCGTATTCGCCGATGCCCGGAACCCCGGCTGCGCGTATCGGGGATCAGGTTGCGCCCGCCGAGCGAAACCGCCGGAGTCGGCGCTACGTGCAAGCTCTCGAGGACGCCAGCCGGGCCTTTCGCCGCGAACAGCTGGGCGAGATACGGCCTGTGCTCTGGGAATCCCTTGCGCCGTTGGAAGATGGCAGCTGGCAACTTTCTGGCTTCACAGACAACTACATCCGCGTTCAGGCCAACTCCGCACTGCCCCGTTGGAATGAAATTGACCTGGTAGAGCTGGCAGACGAATTGCCCGCGGGGCTCCAAGGCATAATTACCAAAACGGGATGAGTGTCACTTCTGGCCCGAGGGCCGTACCTGTATAATCTTTGTGTCTCAATTCACATACAGACCAAGGAGCAGGAAATGGCAGTTCAACGTGAGAAGACGACCGCGGCGCAGATCATCGATGGCAAGATGATCGCCCAGCAGGTGCGGGATGAGGTGGCAGGGCTTGTAGCCAAACGACTGGCAGAGGGCAAGTCGAAGCCGACCCTTGCTGCCGTGTTGGTGGGGGACCGCGTGGATTCGCAGACCTACGTGCGCAACAAAGGCAAAGCATGCGAAGAGCTAGGCATGGGCTCGATCAGCCATCACTTCCCCGCGGAGACAACCCAGGGAGAGCTCGAGGCGCTTATCAGGAAGCTCAATGCCGATAAAGGCGTCCACGGGATCCTGGTTCAATTGCCCTTGCCGTCGCACCTAAATGAAGAGCGCGTGCTACAGCTCATCAGCATAGAGAAGGATGTAGATGGTTTCTCGCCCGTCAACATTGGACGACTGGCACAAAAAGGGCGTGAGCCGCTGTTTGTGCCATGCACGCCGTATGGGTGCATCTACTTGCTGGAGAAGGCGGGAGTCAAGATCGAGGGCGCCAATGCCGTGGTTCTGGGTCGCTCGAACATCGTGGGTATGCCAGCTGCGTTGCTGCTGATCGGCAAGAATGCCACGGTCACAGTATGTCATTCGAAGACCCGCGATATTGCCGGGGTTGTGCGACAGGCGGACATCCTGATCGCGGCAATCGGCAAGACCGAGTATGTACGCGGCGACTGGATCAAGCCCGGAGCGGCGGTGATTGATGTGGGCATCAACTCGAAGCCGGATGCAGGCAAGAAGAGCGGCTACCGGCTCGTTGGGGACGTGAACTTTGATGAGGCCAAAGAGGTAGCTGGCTTCATTACGCCCGTGCCAGGCGGTGTGGGCCCCATGACCATCGCCATGCTAATGAAGAACACCTACCGGGCGGCGGAGATCCAGGAACCCTGATCTGGATCCAACTGGGGATCATCAGGCCTCCGGCCATTATCTGGACGGAGGCCTTGTGTTTGACACGTGCGGCGGCGAGTTCCAAGCCAGATCTGGATACCCGGGGCATGTATAATGAAAACCCCGCGAAGTGAACTGCGTCCGCTGCAGCGGCAGGATCGAAGTTGCGGTGCAGATCCGCGGCTCTCCGCCGAAGCCACACGCTATCGAAACATGTCTGAACACAGCACCGGACCCCGGACTGACCTGACTGAGCTTAACAGGCAGCCCACCGGGACGTTCGCCGCGCTGCGGCACCGCAATTACCAACTGTATTTTGGGGGCCAACTCGTCTCCAATGCCGGCACATGGATGCAGGTGGTCGCGCAGGGCTGGCTCGTATATCAATTGAGCCATTCCGATCTAATGCTGGGGATCGTGGGATTCGCTGCGGCTATTCCCTCAGTCCTGGTTACGCCCTGGGGCGGGGTGGTTGTAGATCGCATGCCGCGGCGAAGATTGTTGCTGATGACACAGGCGTCGGCGATGATACTGGCGCTCATCCTGGCCGCGCTGACCTTCACGAACGTCGTCCAAACATGGCACATCGTGCTACTGGCAGGTGGATTGGGGTTCGTAAACGCATTCGACGCGCCGGCCCGTCAGGCTTTCGTGGTGGATATGGTGGGTCGTGAGGATCTACCCAATGCCATCGCCCTCAACTCTCTGATGTTCAATAGTGGACGTGTGATTGGCCCGGCCCTGGGCGGACTATTGCTGGCAGCCGTCGGTGCGCCGTGGTGTTTTACGATAAACGGCTTGTCATTCTTTGCTGTCCTGCTTGGTCTGATGGCAATGAGGCTGGAGAGTAAAGCGGGGACGGCTTCGACTGAAAGCCCATTCAGGCAACTCTGGCAGGGCATCCGGTATCTTCGTGGAGAACCCATCCTGGCAGGGATCCTGTGGCTTTCCCTGTTCTTCAGCGTCTTCGGGATGTCCTACGCCACGCTCTTGCCTGCGTTCGTAGAACGCATCCTGCAGAAGGGGCCAGTCGTCTATGGGTGGGTGACCGCGGCCACAGGCGTTGGGGCAGTCGTAGGCGCCCTGATGATCGCAGCCCGTCGCGGAAGCATGCCACGCGGCCGGTGGTTACTGGGGGCATGCATTGGATTCCCGATGGTGCTCGCAGCATTCAGCTTCACGAACGCCGTGCCTTTGAGCTTAATCTTCGCTTTTGGCCTCGGTTTCGGTTTCATGTCGCAATTCACCATGATGAACACCCTACTGCAGACGCGGGTCGACGACAGGTTCAGGGGGCGGGTCATGTCCCTGTACGCGCTGACCTTCTTCGGTTTCGCGCCATTTGGCAATCTTGCTGTCGGTGCGTTATCTGAGCTGATCGGGCTGAGCTATGCCATCACAGCATTTGCCGTGGTGTGCCTGCTTACGGCAATTGCCATCCATCGCAAGGTGCCGCAGATACGCACATTGCCGTAGCCAGTGCGATACCGAGATGTTCTCAAATTTCCAGGGTTTGCCCCGCGGGTATTACCCGTCCGCGTAATTTTCGATGTCCACAGGCTCGAGCGTGTCTGCCGGCCCAAAGCCGAATACTCTTGAGAGGAAGTAGAGCTCCGCTTCCAAGGCCCGCCGGAGGGTTTCGGCTTTTCGGAATCCATGTCGCTCGCCTGCGAAAAGCACGTAGGCTGTGGGCAGACCCTTGCGTCGGACCGCCTCAAACATCATTCTCGACTGCTCCGGGAGCACTACCGTGTCCTCATCCCCTTGGAAGAGGATCAGAGGGCAACGTAGGTTGTCTATGAAGTTGATGGGGGAGCGCTGCACGTACAGATCTCTTCGAGCGGGGTACGGGCCAACCAACGTGGCCAAGTAGTGGGATTCGAATTTGTGAGTGTGCCGGGTGAAGATTTCAAGGTCTGCGACTCCAAAGTGCGCCGAGCCTGCGCCGAACACCTCATTTCGAAACGTGAGGCATGCGAACGTGGTGAAGCCCCCTGCGCTACGGCCCTTGATTGCCATTCGATGGCGATCGACGAAGCCCGCGCCGGCAAGGAAGAGAGCTGCACTGCAACAATCCTCAATGTCCACGATTCCCCATTGGAGATGCAGACTCCGACGATATTCCATTCCGTAGCCAGTTGACCCGCCGTAGTTCACGTCAGCCACCGCAATTCCCCGGCTGGTCCAAAACTGAATCAGGAAGCTCAGGGTCGTCGATGCCGCAGAGGTTGGGCCGCCATGACTCAGGACGATGAGCGGGGGCCGCGCGTCGGCCGGTCCGACGAAGCCATTGTTCGCCGGCCGATATAGCAGTAGATGCGCCTGGCGACCCCCGGATGGAAAGACGATTTCTTCTGGTTGAGAAATGTACCTATGGTCGAACTCCACCTCGAAGGCTTCGCGGATGGGCGTCATCTGATCGCCCTCAACGTCCAGCATCACCACGGAAGTTGGATGAAGTGGTGAGCCTCCGATGAATGCTGCAGTTCCATGGATGCACTTGAGAAAGTCTATTTCCGTATAGGGCGCTGGAATTCGCCGGATAGTCTTCGTTTCAGTATCCAAACAGCCGAGGTGGTCGATTCCGTTCTCGGTGTAGCAGCAAAGGATGCTGTCGGATGTGACGAATCCGTATGTGGAATATGTGAAAAGCCACATCGCCCGGCCAAATTCGGCCTGCATTGGACAAAGCGCCTCGATTTCTTCATTCCGCCAACGGTAGAGGTTCCACCATCCAGTCTGCTCACCGACAAAATGGAGCACGCCTTCAGGGGACCACTCCGGCTGGAATATGGACTCGCTCGCGCCGCCGGCGATCCTTCGCGGTGATTCCACGGTTCCATCTGGATTGAAGGCTGCAAGACAGAGCTCACATCCATCCCAAGGCATGTTCGGATGATTCCAAGTGAGGTAAGCGAGCTGCTTGCCGTCCGGACTTAGCCGCGGATTTGAGTAGAAGTCGTTGCCCGAAACCAGGACTTGGACGCTGTTGGCACCTTGGAGATCGATGCTCACGATGGCGTTTACAGCCTCGCCGGCGACGGTGTGATCCTCCTGAATGCAGATCAAACGTCCACGATCATGGTCGAAGACCATGTCGGCAAAACGCTGGTCCCCTGCAGGTGTCAGGGGCTCAGGCAGGTGACCTGGCGGCTGTCGATACAGGCGCTGATCGTGGAAATTGGCGAAATAGATCGTGCCGTGATCGATTGCGAAAGCGCCACCGCCATACTCGTGCACTTTTGTTCGCACGTCGAAAGCTGGCGGCGTGCACTCAGTGATGACGCCATCGGCCGCGCGACGCATGATGCTGTAGCGGCCACCCTCTACAGGTCGGCTTTCAACCCAATAGATATCCCGACCATCGATGAAAAGTCCCGGAAAAGACAAATCTCCGCGAGCTGCCAGGTCAGCGCCAATCGGAGATTGCCAAGAACCATATGGTGCCGTGATTGGCGTGCTCAATCAAGACCGTTGCCGGCAGGGAAGGGAAGTTACTGCGCTTGGCGCCACGGAACGTTCGTGGGCCCAGAGAATCCGTGCTTTTCCTGGACGAATAGACGTGCGCGCGAGCTGGCAGCGCAGCCGGGCTCGTCAATGACCGTGAGGGATGTGTCGTTTGTTGCCAGCGGCTCAAAGATGAGATTGCCGGCCCGGCAGTGCCAAGTTTCAAGAATGTAGTGCTGCATAGACTCATCCTCTTCATCACCCGCGCGCAGAGGGATGTCCGCCCACTCGACTGTGACCGAGTCTCCAGCACGCACCACGCTAATGATGCTCGTGGGAGGATAGTACGGCGAGACCGGGAGACGCGCGGTTCCGGGGTAAACGACTGGCAACGTGTGCCAATCGCCCTGGACCTTGAGGTAGTTGGTATTGACCCAGCAACGGTTTCGACCTTCCACCCATGCCCAATGCCAGTTGTCCGCATCGGTTCGGCCGATGAGCTTGATATTGGCACCCTGGCGAAGGGCGTACAGGTAGAGGTAATCGACGCCGGGTCCATATCGACAGCTAAGGAATCCAACATTGACCGTGGCACTCAATCCGCTGACAGTGGCAGTCGGTGTAGGTACCGCTGTGTCGGTTGCTGCCGGCTGAAGCGTGAAAGACGCAGGCGGTGTCTGCGTGGGCAAAATCGTAAGTGTCGATACGGACGGAACAGCTGTGTATGTAGAAATAGCCATGTCGGGCGAGAGTGCAGGCGTAACGGTCTGCCACGCTGTCTGCATCGCCCATAGAAACGCCCAGTACGGGGTTGGACTCGGGCCAATCTGCAAAGCACGGGCAGTTGGCGTTCCGCAGGCAGTTGCCATGAGTACCATCACACAGGGCACTACTATCAACGTTTTGGTCACGGTAAGGCTCGCTCCAAGGTCCAATGTTACCTCATTGACGCCGCAACAGATGAAAGGCTGAAATTCATGGGCCCCGCTGATGCGGGGCCCATGTAGTAGTCGGGGTCAGGGCCTAAGCCGGGCAAACAGAATCCAGAGCACGCGTATCAGAGCCCATCCGAGCGCGAAGTAGACCAGGATGGCCACCAAGTCGTAGAACTCAATCACGATGCCTTCAAATGACGGCGTATTCGTGAGGCCCACGAATACAGCCAGGAAAGGTGTCGTGAGGAAGTAGACGAGCTGTGCAAATGCATTTTCGGAATTGGCGGCCATGAGTCTGAGCAGAAACCTGAGACCGATCAAGCTGTTCACGATGATGGTGCCCAACTCGATCATGCCGGTGATACGTTTCAGCGTGTCCTCAGTAGTTCCGAAGGCGCCGATCTCCGGTAGGCGGGTTTTCGGCTGCATAGGCCGAGTCTGCCCCGTGTTTTCAAGAGCCATGACAACCTCCTAGCCACAGAATGTGGGCGATCCCCGCGGACGGGGCCCGCCCATACCAACATTAACGCCAGACCGCCTGCTGGCCTGCCATGAGCATGAACGGTCAGCTTGCGACGCGTGGAGTAGGGCGGAACTTGATTTGTTTGACAACTTGGGAGAAATTTGCTAGACTTAAGTTGTCAGACAACTAGTCAAATCAGATGAGCACGCTCCTAATAAAGCACGCATACGTTGTGACGATGGATGACCACCAACGGGAAATTCCCGATGGTGGTCTTTTTATTCGAGACGGGTTCATCGAAAAGATAGGCTCAACGGCACAACTTCTTGCTACCGCTGACGAAGTCGTGGACCTCCGAGGTCATGTGGTATTGCCGGGCCTGATCAATACACACCACCACTTCTACCAAACCTTGACGCGTGCGATTCGTGCTGCGCAGGATGCGAACTTGTTCAACTGGCTGCGTACCCTTTACCCAATCTGGGCGCGGATGACGCCCGAGCATGTCTTTGCATCCACGCAGACGGCACTGGCGGAACTTGCGCTTTCCGGATGCACGACGGCTTCCGACCACTTGTACCTCTTTCCGAATGGATCCCGCCTGGATGACGAGATTGAAGCCGCCAGTGAAGTGGGTCTCCGCCTCCAGGCTTCGCGCGGCTCCATGAGCCTGGGCGAATCCAAGGGTGGGCTGCCCCCTGATTCTGTCGTCGATAGCGAAGAGGCGATCCTTCAGGACTCGGCGAGGTTGATTGAGCGCTATCACGATGCCGGCCCCGGTGCGAAAGTGCAGATCGTCCTGGCGCCGTGTTCGCCATTCAGTGTCACCGGTGAGTTGATGCGGGAATCTGCGAAGCTTGCGCGTATGCACGGAGTGCATCTGCATACTCACTTGGCCGAGACCGAGGACGAGGAGCAGTTCTGTCTGACGAAATTCGGCCACCGACCTGTGGCGTATATGCAGGAAGTTGGATGGGTAGGGGCGGATGTGTGGTTCGCACATGCCGTATGGGTAGGGGCCGCGGAGGTCCAGCTGTTCGCGCGAGAGGGCTGCGGCGTATCGCACTGCCCGAGTTCCAACATGCGGCTGGCATCCGGAATTGCCCCAATCAAGGAATACCGAGCGGCGGGGGTCAAGGTCGGCCTGGGGGTGGATGGCTCGGCATCCAACGACGGATCGCACCTGCTGGCTGAAGCCAGGCAGGCCATGCTCTTGGCGCGGGTGAAGGAAGGAATCACGGGTTTCTCGCTCTCCAGCGATCCCGGCAGGAAACTGATGAGCGCGCGGGAGGCGCTGTGGCTCGCCACACGAGGCGGAGCGGCGGTCCTGGGCCGCACCGACATCGGCTCGCTGGAAACCGGCAAGTGCGCAGATTTCTTTGCGGTCAACCTCGATCGGCTGGAGTATGCAGGCGCCGCCCACGATCCCGTCGCGGCCCTGATCTTCTGCCAGCCCACGCGCGTCGATCATACCGTCGTGGGCGGGGAGTTCATTGTCAAAAGGGGAGAACTTGTGACTGTCAGCGAACGCGCGGTGGTCGAGCGCCATCGGCGGCTGGCCCGCAGTCTGGTCGAGGCCCGATGACGAAGTTGGCCAAACTCAAGCAGGAACTGGTTGCTGTGGCCATGGGGCGTGCGCCGGCAGAAATGGTAATCCGGCAGGGCTGTTGGATTTGCGTGCAGTCAGGCGAGATCATACCGGACACCGACGTGGCGATCATCGACGGACACATTGCCTACGTTGGACCCGATGCAACACATTGCATTGGCTCGAAGACCCTGGTGATCGAAGCCCGGCAGCAATATATAGTGCCCGGACTGCTGGACGGGCATATGCATGTCGAATCAGGAATGGTGACCTTGACGGAGTTCGTGCGGGCAGTCGTGCGCAGGGGCACCACCGGCATCTTCATCGACCCACACGAGATCGCCAATGTCTTCGGTCTTCGAGGCATCAAGCTGATGGTGGATGAGGCTCAGAAGCAGCCAATTCACGTATGGATTCAAGTTCCATCATGCGTGCCGGCGGCTCCGGGACTGGAGACATCGGGCGCGAATTTCGGACCGGCTGAGGTAGCAGAAGCCATGCAGTGGCCCGGCGTGATCGGCCTGGGTGAAATGATGGACTTCGTCGGCGTCTGTCACGGCGATCCTAAGAAACTCAAGGAGATGGCGATCGCTCATGACGTGGGCAAGACCGTCGGTGGGCACTTTGCCTCGCCGGATCTAGGGTTTCTGTTCCATGGATATGCCGCAGCTGGTGCGGAGGACGATCACGAGGGCACGCGCTTGCAGGACGCCGTGGCCCGATTGCGCCAGGGAATGAAGCCCATGCTGCGCTACGGCTCCGCGGCTCACGATGTTGCGGCGCAAGTTGACGCCATCACGAAGGAGGGGCTTGACCCCAGGCATTTCATTCTATGCACTGACGATTCGCATGCACAGACTCTTGCATCCGAAGGCCACATGGATCGCGTCGTGCGCCATGCCATCAGCGAAGGCTTGGATCCGATGACGGCGATTCAGATGGCCACGATCAACACGGCGGAGCATTTTGGCGTTTCAAAGCAAGTCGGCATGATTGCACCGGGTCGGTGGGCGGATCTTATCCTTGTGGAAGACCTGGCTGAGTTTGCGCCGGCGCGAGTCATTGCCAAGGGCAAGGTGGCAAGCGAGGCAGGAGCGCTCACGATCGACATCCCGCATTTCAAATATCCTGCCTGGGCGAAACGTTCGGTCCACTTCAAGCCGATAAAGCTCGAAGACCTTGCCCTACGGAGTCCCGCTGGGAACTCCCTGCTGAAGGCCAACGTGATTGGCGTTAGTGAGAACCAGCTTACGACGCAGCACTTGCAGATGGAGGTCCTGCCAGAGGACGGTGAGGTCCGGGCTGACACCGCGCGCGACCTGGCCAAACTGGCCCTGATTCAACGTCACGACGGCATGGCGGGCACAACTCTGGCACTCGTCCACGGTTTCGGTCTCAAGGGTCGTTGCGCCGCCGCCTCCACGGTGGCTCATGATTGCCATCAACTGCTGATGGTGGGAACGGATGATGGGTGCATGGCACAAGCGGCAAATGAGTTGAGGAAGGCGGGCGGGGGTCAGGTGGTCGTGAAGGACGACCGCGTAATCGCGTTAGTTGATCTCGCGATCGCAGGTCTAATGTCCAGCGAGAAGGTGGAGGTCGTGGCGGCAAAAGCGGCAAAGCTCCTGGAGGCTTTCAGAGATTGTGGCTGCACGCTCAACAATCCCAATGTTCTGCTTTCTTTCCTAGCGCTGACCGTCATCCCCGAGCTGAGGGTTTCAGACAAGGGCTTGATCGATGTCACCCAACCGGCCCTGATCCCGGTGTTGGAGAAGCGATGAAACCATGGTGAATTTCCCGTTTCAGCGGCTGCAAGCCGATCTCTCGACCCTGATCGGCAAAATGAATGGCGGCGACCGGCTACCTTCCGAACCGGAGCTGGCGCGGCGGATGGGCGTTTCACGTGCGACTCTGCGCGAGGCAATGCGAACCTTTGAGGTCCAGGGGTTGATCCGACGGCGGCAAGGTTCCGGGACATTCGTGGTTGGCAAGGTGCCAGTAATCGAGGCCGGCCTCGAGGTCCTCGAGAGCCTGGAGACGATGGCCGAAAGACTTGGGCTCGAGGTTAGTGTCAGCGATCTGCATGTTGAAGGATTGCCGGCCGATACCGAAGCGGCCGCCGCGCTTGGAGTAGGCATCGGTGCTCAGCTCACTCGGGTGCGTCGCGTGATGCGGGAAGAGAGCCGCCCCGTAGCCTATCTCGTTGATACGCTGCCCGCGGAGACCTTGAAAGCCTCCACGCTCGGGCCGGATTTCAGAGGCTCGGTTCTGGATTTCCTCCTGGCCCGAGGCGACGCGCTTAAGGTCTCCAAAGCCGCAATTTCGGCCATCGCCGCGCCCGCGCCCATTGCCAAGGCGCTTCAAATCCAAAGGGGAGACGTTCTCCTTGAGTTTATTTCGAAGCTCTACGACGCGGATGGAAAGGTGCTGGATCACTCGACCAGCCATTTCATCCCCGGTTTCTTTCATTTCCACGTTGTACGCCGGGTGCGGAGCTGAATGGCTAAGGCGGCGATCCTCAGTTGGTGCAATTACACATAGTAGTACGCCCAGACAAGGAGGTCTGAAATGCGCAGTTTTGCAGGTCGTGACATTCTGTCACTCAAGGATTTCGAGCGCAACGAGTTCTTTCATGTGCTCGAGGTGGCGCGGGAAATGGAGCCGATCGCTCGTTCCCGCAAGAACGTGGAAATGCTGAGGGAGAAGACACTTGTAACGGCCTTCTATCAGCCGTCCACGCGAACCCGCTTGGCGCACGAGGCTGCGATGCACCGGCTCGGCGGGCATGTAACTGGTTTCGCGGATGCAAAGATGACGCGCGCCGGTGACTTCTATCAGGAGTCGATCAAGGACACGGTGAAGATGCTGGAATTCTACGGCGACGTGATCGTTATGCGCCATTTCCAGCAGGGCGCACCGCACGAGGCCGCCCGGTGGGCAAGCATTCCGATCATCAATGGCGGCGATGGGTGGGGGGAGCATCCTACGCAGATCCTCACGGATCTCTATACTGTGCTGAGGGAGAAGGGCCGCATCGACGGGCTCAAGTGGCTGGCAGTCGGCGATATGCGCATGCGCACCATGCATTCACTGGCATATGCGCTGACGCAGTTTGACTGCCCGATCACGTTTGTCTCACCGCCGGAATTGTCGCTCACCGACGAATTCAAGAAGGAACTGAAGGATTACAGCCTGAACTTCAAGGAGTTGGATCACGTCGAAAAGGCGATCGGAGAGGCCGACGTAATCCTTGTTGAACCTGTTGTCCAGCCTGATTACACCAAGTCGCGCGATGAACGGGCCGGTAAGGACGTAGGGCTCACGGCTGCGAACTACAAGATCACCAGGGAGCTCCTGGAGACGAAGGCAAAATCTGACGCCATCCTGCTGCATTCGCTGCCGCGAATGGACGAGATCCCCGCCGATGTGGATATCACACACTGGTCGCGTTACTGGCAGGAGGCATTCAATGGCGTGGTGATGCGCATGGCGCTGCTGGCACTTGTGCTGGGGGCCAAGGAATAGGAGGAGGCATGCAGACGAACCTTCGCGGCCGCGACCTGATCGGAGACCTCGACTTCAGCAAGGAGGAAGTTGAGACCGTAATGGATGTGGCCTTCGACTTAAAGCGCAAGCGGGCACTCGGCGAGCCCCATGGGTATTTGCAAGACAAGGTCCTGGCGATGCTGTTCTTCTTCAGCAGCACACGCACGCGCGGATCATTCGAAGCCGGCATAGCGCAACTCGGCGGGCATGGCGCGTTCATTGAGAGCAAGACGACGCAGATCGCGCACGGCGACACGTCCAAGGAGATCGGCGAGATCTTCGGACGATATTTTGACGGAATCGCGATCCGGCACGTGGACTGGAAGATTGGGAACAAGTACCTAAACGACGTCGCCCGGTTTTCGCGTGCCCCCGTGCTCAACATGCAGTGCGAGATCTATCACCCGTTCCAGTGCCTGGCAGACCTGATGACGATCATTGAGAAGAAGGGCCGGGATCTGAGAAAACGTAAAGTCGTGGTTTCGTGGGCCTATGCCGCATCCTATCAGAAGCCCATATCGGTGCCCCAGTCGCTCATCCTGCAGCTGCCCCGCTTCGGCATGGACGTAACCCTGGTACACCCACCCGAATTCAAACTCATGCCTGACATCATGGATGCAGCTCGGGAGCAGGCGAAGCGGTATCATGCCGGTTTCGAAGTCATATCGGATCCGGACGGCATGGCGAAATCCTTCAAAGACGCCGATGTGGTCTATGCCAAGTCGTGGGGTGCGATGATGACTACTGAGGATGCGGCCGAAGGCGGCAAGATCATCGAAAAATACAAACATTGGATCACAGATGCCAAGAAGATGCGGGCAGCAAGAGACGATGCGATCTACATGCATCCACTGCCAGCCGACCGGGACGTCGAGGTGACAAGCGAGGTCATGGATGGTCCCAATTCCGTTGTGTTCGATGAGGCCGAGAACCGGCTTCATGCCCAAAAGGCCGTCATGGCGCTGACCATGTCATAGGACCAAGGAGATTAGTAGTAATGTCGAAGAAAATCGCTGTAATCGCCATTGGCGGCAATTCCTTGATCAAGGATGCCGCGCATCAGACGGTCGAGGACCAATACCTGGCAGCAAAAGCAACGTGCTTGCATATTGCCGACATGATAGAGGCCGGTTATGAGGTGATCATCGGGCACGGGAACGGGCCCCAGGTGGGCTTCATCCTCCGGCGCTCCGAGATCGCCGCCAAGGCTGAGGGAATGCATGAGGTGCCGCTGGATGTATGTGGCGCCGACACACAGGGTGCCATAGGATATGCCCTGCAGCAGAATCTACAAAACGAGCTGAAGCGCCGCGGAAAGATGAAGCCGGTGGCCACCGTTGTTACGCAGGTTTTGGTTGATAGAGCTGATCCGGCCTTCAAAAACCCCACGAAACCCATCGGTGGTTTCATGGACCAGTCGGAGGCGAAACGCCGCGAAAAGGACATGGGCTGGAACGTGGTCGAGGATGCCGGCCGGGGCTGGCGACGCGTTGTTGCCTCGCCTCTTCCCAAGGAGATAGTCGAGATAGACGCAATAAAGGCGCTGATCGCTGCCAATGTCATCGTGATCTGTACGGGCGGAGGCGGGATCCCCGTTGTCCAAAACGAGGCGGGCGACCTTGAGGGAATAGCCGCAGTGATCGACAAGGATTTCGGATCCAGCCTGCTGGCTACGAACGTTGGCGCTGAGCTGTTTGTGATTTCGACTGCTGTTGAAAAGGTGGCCCTGAACTTTGGGAAGCCAGAGCAGAAATGGCTCGACAGATTGACGCTCGCCGAGGCAAAGTCGTACCTTGCGGAGGGCACGCACTTTGCCAAGGGATCAATGGCCCCGAAAATCCAGGCCATAATCCGTTTCCTGGAGAACGGCGGCAAGC
>DATDCZ010000179.1:0-3100 GCA_036524055.1 Anaerolineales bacterium
GGTCACGTGTGCGGTCTGACTGCTGCTGGGGTTCCCGACCAGGATCCAGGTGGTCATGTTGATCATGTCGTACCAGGGGAACCAGTAATGGTTGGTGAGCTGGTTGTCCGGATAGCCCATCACTTCATTGAAGGTTGAGTAGGTGCCCCAGAAACCGCGCTCGCTGGTGACGAGGGCCTGGGCGTTGGTGCTCAGAACTTGAACAGGTCCATCTTGTAGGCCTGGGTAGGTCAGCTGCTGGACGGAACCTGGAGGCATCAAGTATGTGCCCATGGAAGCTCCACCGACCAGCACCTCGATCGCGTTGTCAGGTGGAAGGGTCTGCGCGGTCGCGGTGGCTGTGAACGTTGGTGTGCTGGTCGGCGTGGGCGTGTTGGTGGGCGTAGCGGTCCGGGTCGCTGTGGCCGTGAACGTTGGTGTGCTGGTCGCCGTGGGCGTGGGCGTGCTGGTGGCCGTACCGGTTGGCGTACGAGTCGCGGTGTTAGTCGCAGTGTTCGTTGGCGTGTTGGTGGCTGCAGAACACTGGTAGATGCGGACATCATCCAGCCACCAGCCATAGTCGTAGCCCACGCTATCCAGGCCCATCCGCCATCGGAACCGGACGTTTTGTCCGGCGAGGCTGCTGAGATTCACGCGGGTGCTGATGTAGCCGTGGCTCTCCCCGGCAAATGCCTGGCGCCCTTGAAGCGGATTGCCTGATCCGGCGACCAGTGTTTGATCGTAACCATTGACCTGCATCAGGCTGCCCGCGTCAGTCCACGGCCCGCCGTTGGCGCTGTATTCCAAGACACCGCCGTCCCAGTAGCCGGCGTAAGGAGGCGATGTGTAGAATTCGAAGCCGTACGAATGCGCGAAGTGGAGGTAGGCGTTGCTCGGGATGAGGACTGTGCCCAGTGTAGCGGTGGCGTCCGACGTACCGGCCGGGTAATCGTTTGCGAACAGGAAATGCAGGCCGGAGTGGGCGTAGCTGCCGAATTCCGGAGGCATGTCATACTGCCAGCGCGTTGCGCTCCCCGTGGTGGCAAACGTCCAGTTAGCGCTGCCGGACTCCAGGCCATCGTAGAAGGTCGTTGCCGAGATATCGCCCGAGGGGCAGAAGGGCGCGTCCGTGTTGAAATCGGCAGCGGGCTGCAGGTTCATCTCCACAGCATCGGTGGCATCACGGACTTCCTGGCAGTCGGAGGCGGCAATACCTGCGACGCCGCCCACAAGATTCAGGCACGCCTGGTAGAGGTCGTTGTAGAGGTCGAGGTAGTCCGCGCCCGAGGTCAGCAAGTGGGTCTGCGCCTCGTAATACACGGCCAATGTCTTGTCAGCGCCCAGCGCAGTGATGGTGCGCCCATTGAAGGTGCCGCCATCCACCATGAGATACGCGGCCTTGTTGTTCAGGCCACTGTTCGTATGCACGCCGCCCCCATCGGCAGTGCCCACGTAGTAGTTGGCGCTGGTCATAGTGTCCGGATCGCCATACGCAGGAGGATCGCTCATGCTACGGATGACGCCCAGAGCGCTGTCTTCCGCCAACTGCCACCGGTTTGCAGGTGCGTCACTCCCGTACCCATTCTGCTGATCGTAGAGCTCGCCCCATACGTCCGAGAGCGACTCGTTGATGGCGCCGGATTGGTACCAATAGAACAGATTTGACTCGTACTGGGTGACGCCGTGCGTGAGCTCGTGCCCGACCACGTCGTCCGCGGCCATGTTGTCGCCATAGACCATCTGCGCGCCGTTCCAGAAGGCGTTCTTGTAGTTGTGTCCGTAATTCACGCTGGAGATGATGGTCAGCCCGGCGTTGTCCAGGCTGTCGCGGCCGTGCTTTGCCAGGTAGAAATCATGCGTCCCGATGGCAAACAGGTGGGCGTTATCGGCATCTGCATCGGCGCCGCCCGTGCAGGCGACTGTGGTCTGGTTGCACAGGAATGTGCCCGGGAGCAGCGCATCGTTGTTCGAGCCACTCATATCGTAAGTTTCCACAGATAAAGGCGTGAGCAGCGAGTTGGATGGGGGCAGGGCCTCGGAATGAGGGCCGTCCGTCGATGCCAAGCTGCGGTCCTCCGACTTCCCGGAGCGCGGTACGTTTGCAGCCCCGGCCGCTCCCCAGGCAGCGTCGATCTGGTTGAAATGCAGCCGGATGTTGCCGCGCTTGGCGTCCACCAGCACCAGCTCTCGCAACGGCGTTCCCGGCACCAGGGAGGTAACGTCCATGCGCCACACAAGCGCCGCGGGCAGGCCGTCCGGCTCCAGCAGCCGGGGGTCGTAGATCCATAGCTCCGGTTCCGTGGTTTGGAATTCCGCAGAGCTGGCAGCCATGAATTTGGCCATGGCGTCAACCGCTGTCTGCCGCGCCATGTCGGCGGCGATCATCGGCGTCACGTCGAGCTCCAGATCCGGCGCGATCTCGCCGTTGATCGAAATCAACCCTCCGGGGGCCGCATCCACGATGAGTTCACCGGCCAGCACCGGAATGCCATCATGCACCTGACGGAATCGGGTGAGCTGGCGGTCGTTAGCCTGCCTTTGCGACTCCAATACGAGTTGACGTGCAGCGTCTCGGAGGCCGAATTCCCTCGCGTAAGGGGAAAGCATGGCGCGACCGCGCGCTTCCTGGCTAAGGCCGGATGCCTGCGCCGGTGGAATCACAAGCGGCGCTGACGGGTCCACGCCGATGAAACTCAACTTGCCGGTTTGCCGATGGTAGTCCCGCCGCACTCCTCCCTGCGCTGCGGCGAATAGCATCCTGCCCGTTGGCACTGTGAGCGCCAACAGAGCCAGCGCGGAGATCAGCGCCACCAGGCGCTTGACGCTCTCTCCGCCGCGATTTGATCTTCTAGTAGCCAACACTGAAAGTCGGATTTCAGCCCGCTTACGCGTTCACTTGACCAGCGCGAACATGTCCAGGCGGCATTATACATCTGGCTCATGCAGCTCTTGTATAGGAAATCACATGCCTCGCCGCACGCGCACGTTCGAAATCACCGGGCCGGAGGTCGCTCAGTATGACACACAGCCAGTCCGGCCATCCGACCTGGCTGTGCGTTGCACTGCCGGGCAACAATGGGCGGGCCGCGAGCCCATCTGGTACTGAAGACCGAGCCGGGCC
>DATDCZ010000180.1:0-3438 GCA_036524055.1 Anaerolineales bacterium
CCCGCGTTCCTGCTGCTCTTCCTCCCGGTTTTCGTGACGGCATACCTCCTGGGCACATATCGGCTCCGGATAGCCAGCGGCATCATCGGCAGCGTGTTGTTCTATGCCTGGGGAGACCTTCGCCATCTGCCGGTGATCCTGGGCCTGCTGCTTGGCACATATGGCCTGTCCCGGCTGATCGACTCGAGGGGCGACCGACACAGCGCAACGTGGCTCGTGGGCGCGGGCATTGTCGCAAACGTGGGGTCGATGGTTGCGTACAGGCTCGTGATCTCGGGCAGCTATCCCCTGGGGCTTTCATACCTTGCATTCCAGTCGATCGCTCACCTGATCGAGGTGAAACGGACGGGCATGCAGGATGATCGAAATCTGGCGCGTTTTTCGTTCTATCTACTGCTTTTTCCGAAGATCCTTGCCGGACCGATAACGCGCTACAGTCAACTCCGAAAAGAAATCGGCATCCTGCGACCGGAACCCGAACAGCTCGCCGATGGACTCCGGCGTTTCATCGGCGGAGTGGCCAAGAAGGCACTGCTGGCGGATACCCTGGAAAGGTTGGTGACGCCGATCTTCCAGTTGCCTTCGCCGACCATCCCGTTTTCATGGGCCTGGCTGGTTCTGCTCGCCTACGCCGTACAGTTGTTCATGGATTTCTCTGGCTATACCGATATGGCTATCGGACTGGGCCGGATGCTAGGGGTGACGTTCCCGGAGAACTTCAATTATCCTTACGCAGCGCGCAGCGTCGCCGATTTTTGGAGGCGCTGGCACATTTCTTTGGCGAATTGGTTCCGGGACTTTGTATTCTTCCCGCTGGAGAGGCGGCGATTACCTTACATCGGCCAGCCGCTCAACCTCATCTTAGTGTTCCTGCTCGTCGGCCTCTGGCACGGACTCACCCGCAACTTCGCGATATGGGGCTTGATCCACGGCGTGGCTATCGCCTTTGAATCGACGCCGTTAGGTCGGAGATTCACTCGCCTGCCGGCCGGCCTAGGCAACTTCTACACCCTTTCGGTGGTCCTGCTGGGCTGGGTCTTCTTTCGCTCTCCAACGCCCGACTTCGCCTTGGACTACTTAAGGAGGCTGGCAGGCGATAAGACCGGTCTCTCGAGCCTGCCGTTCGAACTCACACGCCCACTGCCTCTCATCGAACCTACAATTATTGCGGCCATTGTTATCGGCCTTTGGCTCTCACTACCGGCAGCGGGCCGGGCACGCGCCCACTTGTCCGCCTGGTTTGAGACGCGAGGAATGGGGATCCCATTTCGACTTCTATCGGATGTGGCCTTGATCGGTGTGCTGATTATCTCCATCGCCGCCATCGCAAGCTATAGCTACGCGCCTGGCATCTATGCGAGGTTCTAGTCCGTGGACAAAGTGAAATCGCGCCGTCGTGTCGGACTCCCTGCGCTCCACGTCGGCTTCGTCGTGGTGACGCTGTCGCTGCTGGCAGCATTCGCGACCGTACCCTCGCCTTTCTCGGCGGACCTCGGCGACAAATTCCGCTGGCATGCGGAGCTCGTAGCCCTCTTCGCCAGGATCCGCTACGACGCCGGTGACCGTGTCTTTCACGACACACTGAGAGGCAGCGAAGGTTGGATCTTTTTTGCCGGCGACGCCAGCCTCAAGGATTTCCAGGGCCTGGGTCGGCTGGCGCCAAGAGACCTGGAGAAGTTTCGCCGCGGCATGGACAAGCTGAATGGATACCTGGCGCAGCGGGGAACGGCGCTCCTTGTGGTGATCGTGCCAGACAAGTCCACCACATACGCGTCCTTCATGCCCAAGGAAATTCCGGTGCTCGGAAGCAACTCTCTCCGCGATCAGTTCGTGCAATACATGAATGACCGCGGCAATTTCAATGTGCTCGACCTGGCGCCCGCGCTCAACAAATACACGGATCAGGGCCGGCTCTACTACAAGACCGATAGCCATTGGAACGACCTCGGCGCCTACTACGGCTATGTCGAGATCATGCATGCCCTGTCCCGGACACTTCCACAACTGCGCCCGCGACCCCTCGCCGACTTTGACCTGCAATGGACCGTGAGCCAGGGAACGACTGATCTCCCCTACATCATGGGTGGACTGGACTTGCCCGAAGAATCTCCTGAGCTGCGATTACGCCAGCCGGAGCCGTACTCCAGCGTCGCTACCCGCCTGAGCACCGGAGATGTCATGGTGGTAGACATCAATCCCTCGGGACCGCCATTCCGGGTGCTGGTGTTTGGCGACTCATTTTCTGAATGGCTGCGCCAATTCCTGGTCCTGGATTTTGGACGGGTTACGACAGTGCCATACCATGCGCTCGGCGGGGATGAGGTCTACAGCTGGATTGAGCGCGAGGCGCCGGACGTCGTGATTATCGAGGTCGGAGAGCGGCTCCTCGGCAATCTCCTGCCAAAATTCGCGGGCGCGGGGCCATAAACCGCCGGTATCCGGTCCCTGCTCGGGAAATCGAGTTCAGCGGTAGAGGCCCTGGTTCAGGATGTACTGGTGAACTGCTGCTGGAACGTAGTATCTGAAAGGGAGTTGCCGCGCCGCGCGTTCCCGAATTTCGTGCGAGGCGATTTCAAGCAGCGGAGCATCGACAAAGCCGACCTTCTTACCCAAGCCTGGAATGCGGGCCTCGAGACCTGAAAGATCGATCCGATCCCCGGGACGCCGCATCACACCGATCTCGTCGCACGCTGACAACACCTCCAGTGGAAGGTGCCATGTCGGCAGATCCCGCAGGGAATCACCCCCGATCACCAGGATCAATTGTTCACCGGGGTGCTCTTTCCGGAGCAGCTTGAGAGTATCCAGCGTGTAGTGTGGGCCCGGTCGATCAATATCGACACGCGACAGCTCAAAGGCGGGTTCGTCTGCGATTGCCAGGCGAACCATGGCCAGTCGATCCTGCACGGGCGTGATGTGATCGTCCAACTTGTGAGGTGGAATCGCCGTAAGCACCCACAGCAGGCGCGTGAGCCCGAGCTGGAATCGCGCCTCGGAGGCGAGGATCAAGTGCCCAATATGCGGCGGATCGAATGTGCCACCGAAGACTCCAATGCGTCCGGTCATTGCCTCCAGTATATCGCGGGGCAGATTCTCGGCGCTGCATGCCCGTACCGAACAATAGACTGCCGATGGTGACTGCTTCGGTCTGATTTGCGCGCTATAATTCGCGCATGCCCGACCGACCAACTCGTGCTCGCTATGCAGAGCTGAAGTCCCAGATCAACTTTCACAACTACCGCTACCACGTTCTCGACGCGCCGGTGGTCAGCGATGCCGAGTACGACCGCCTGCTGCACGAGCTGAAGCAGATCGAGGCGCAGAATCCCTCCTGGGTCACGCCGGATTCTCCCACGCAGCGTGCGGGTGCCGCGCCCGCTGACCGATTCGTTAAGGTGCGCCACCCCGCACCGATCCTTTCGCTTGCAAATGCCTTTG
>DATDCZ010000181.1:0-16612 GCA_036524055.1 Anaerolineales bacterium
TGGGAGCGCTGGTCCTTGGGTCCCTTGCCGATATAGAGCTTCCAGAGGTGATTCTGGGGATCCTCCCGGTCGCAGTTGGAGGCATCGCCGATGCCGTCGCGCAGCGCCTCGATATATCCCTCCACCACAATGGGAATTCCAAGATACTGCGAGATGAAGGCGCGTCCGGAAGGGGTCCATTCGCTCATCATTCGCTGCTCAGTGCTCTTAGGCCACGTGAGGGCAAGCAAAGAGTCAAACGAAACCGGGATGTACGCGCCCTTATCAACGCGGTTCTTAAGCAGGTTCAACTCCACGTCGCCGCCCAGCCCTTCGGCCGGGCAGCCGTTGTAACCCTCCGGCGAAGCGGGAGGTTTCTCGTCCATCATAGGCAGGTCGCCGACCTGCGGCGCGGCGATGACGGTTGAGGTCGGCAGCAGGCCTTGCGGTCCAAGACTCTGAAGGTACACTGCGACTGCGATAATGCCGACCAGCAGGCCGGCGGCGATCCAAATCCCCCGGCCGCGTCTTCGGGATCTCAATCAGGCCTCCATAACCAAAGCTGGGATTGTTTTTGCATCGGCCCGTTCGGCAGGAGAGGAGCCTCCCGGGACCCTAAAAGTATAATCCGCCCATGTTAAGCGTGGCGGTGCAGGCCGGGGGTCAATCTACCCGTATGGGTGAGAATAAGGCCCTAAAGCCGTTCCTGGGACGTCCGTTGATAGAGCGCGTCGTGAAACGGCTTGAACCCACGGCGGATGAACTGTTGATCACCACCAATGAACCCGGAACCTATGATTTCCTTAAAATACGACAAGAGCCGGATGCGCATCCCGGGCTGGGCCCGCTGGGTGGACTTTACACGGCGCTCATGGCGGCGCACTTGCCGATTGTCGCCGTCATTGCCTGTGACCTCCCGTTTGCCAGTGGCCCGCTGGTCGTTGCGTCCGCAGGCATCCTGCTGCATGACGGCGCGGACGTGGTGATCGCGGAATCGCCGGAGGGCTACGAGCCCTTGCACGCGGTGTATCGCCGCGAGGCCTGCCTGCCGGCGATCGAGGCCGCCATCGACTCAGGGCAGCGACGCGTGATATCGTGGTTCCCTCAGGTGCAAGTGCGTAAGCTGACAAACGACGAGAAGGCTCGCTATGACCCCGACGGCCTTGCGTTTTGGAATGTCAACACTCCGCAGGAATTCGCGGATGCTGAGCAGCGTGCCAAGACTATCGGAGATGGGCGCGTCGGGGACTGAAGCCGCGACCGGGCCTTGCGCCCGCGCCTAAATCGATCAGGAACACCCGGACACGTAACGAGGAGAGGGACTATGACACTGAACTCAAATGAGATCCGCAGCCAGTTTCCATCGCTGCAGCGCAAGGATATCTTCTTCGACAATCCCGGCGGGACGCAGATCGCCCGCCACAGCCTGGAACGCATGCAGCGCTATCTGCTGGAATGCAATGCGAATCACGAGGGCGCCTTCCGCACCAGCCGCGAATCGGACGCGGTGCTTCACGAGGCCCGCGCCGCGATGGCCGATTTCCTGAATGCGCCCTCGCCGGAGGAGATCGTCTTCGGCAACAACATGACCACAATCACGTTCAACATGGCACGCGCCTTGCAGGCGCGGCTTGGATCCGGTGACGAGATCGTGGTGACACGCCTGGATCACGACGCCAACATCTCGCCCTGGCTGCTCACTGCGCAAGACCGGGGAAGCAGGGTGACCTGGGTGGATTTCGACGTCGAGGACGGCACGCTCAAGGTCGACGAATTCGAACGGGCCATGGCGCGCAAACCCAAGCTGGTGGCTTTCGGCCTTGCGTCCAACGCTCTGGGGACCATCAACCCTGCGCGGCGCCTGATCGAGATGGCGCGGCGGGCCGGCGCTCTCGTGTACGTCGACGCAGTCCAGTACGCGCCTCACGGACCGATCGACGTGCGCGACCTGGACTGCGATTTCCTGGTTTGCTCCTCGTACAAGTTCTTCGGGCCGCATGCCGCCGCCCTGTACGGCCGGATGGACCTGCTGCAAGACCTCAAGCCCTACAAGGTCCGCCCGGCCTCAAATGCGGCGCCGTACAAGTTCGAGACCGGCACCCAGAACCATGAGGGGATCGCGGGAATGCTGGGGGCGGTCGAGTACTTCGAATGGCTGGGGGAGACATTCGGCGATGCAGCCGATTGGCGCGAGAGCGGCTTCACAGGACGGAAGCTGGCCCTCAAGCAGGCGATGAGCGCCATCCGGGCCTATGAGTTCGAGCTGAGCCGCGGGCTGATCGAGGCGATTGGATCGGTGCCCGGAACGCGCATCTACGGCCTCACGGACCTCAAGCGACTGGAAGAGCGCGTGCCCACGGTCTCATTCACAATGGACGGCATCGCACCTCGACGCCTGGCCGAACGTCTGGCCGAAGAGGGTTTCTACACCTGGGATGGCAACTACTACGCGCTGGCCGTGACGGAAAGACTGGCCCTGGAAGAACGCGGCGGCATGCTTCGCGTGGGGGCCGTGCACTACAACACGCTGGATGAGGTCATGCGACTGCGCGAGGCCCTGAACAAGATTGCAAAGTCGCGCAATTGAGCGCGACTTGGTTGCTCCGCCCGGGTTAAATGGCCATATGACGCGGAGCCGATTCACAAGGATGAATTAAATGACGGACGCCAAGGTGAGGGGGGCACCCTGGCGTCCGTCACAATTAATATACTCTATCGGGAGTGGGCCTGCAAGAGATTCTGCGTTAGAAGAGGATAAGAAATCGATGACAAACTTGTGGCGCCCCTGGAGGGAATCGAACCCACATCTCGGCCTTAGGAGTGCCTTGCTCTATCCATTGAGCTACGGGGGCAGGCGGCACGGATTATACCGCGCCGCTGCAGGCAGCCTCGCAGCATCGGTTATGACCAATGGGGGATGCAGCCCCTTATCGCTGCTGAGGGGGTGAAGCCATGTTGCGCCGCGTCCTGATCTATCTCGCTGTGCTGGCAGGAATCACGCTTTTTTCCGCCGTTTTCATCCTCATTTTTGCGAACAGCTTGCAGGTCTCATGCGTGCGGCCTGATGGACAGTCTGCCACCTGCCGGATCACGACCATCCTGCTCGGCCGATACCCCACATCCAGTCGGGTCGTTGCGGGAGTGACGGATGCGCGCATGGAAGAAAATTGCGATGATGGTTGCTCGTACCGCGCGCTGCTGATCAACGCCGACGGGGACAGCGTTCCGGTCAATGATGTGTTCACGGACGAGGCCATCCCGCGTCGTCAAATCGACGCGCTGCGGGGTTTTCTCAGGAGCGGTCAGCCGAATCTGGAGTACACCGAACCGGTCCAGTGGTGGGTGGTTGCCCTGGTGGGTGGACTGGACCTCGTGGGCACGTTGATCGTTGTCGGCTACTTCCTCAGGGAAACGCTGGGGCGCTGAACCTTTCCCCACCAAGCGTGAGCCCACCGGTTTCTCCGATGGGCTCTATTCATTCATCGGCCGGAGGGGCAACCGGACCGTAGTCCAGCACCTTGCGCAGCTGGGAATTGACCTCCGGTGGGCCGACGATGCCGCGTTCCTCCATCACGTCAACGAGCCGCGCCGCCCGTGTGTAGCCGATGCGCATACGACGCTGAAGCATGGAAACCGAGGCGCGCCCTTCGCGGCGGATGAGGTCAACTGCATCATGCAGCAGCGGATCGTCATCGGATGATTCCATCTCCTCCCAAAGCGCCTTCTGCTTGAGCGGCACGTTTTCCGGAAGGCCGCCGACGCTGGCCGCCAGGGGTGCATGCGGCGTAAGCTCGGCTTTCTGTGCCTTCCAGAAGTCCACCACCTTCTGGATCTCGGGATCGGAGACAAATACACCTTGCAGCCGCGCGGGCGCGGCGGCATCGGGTGCCTGGAAGAGCATGTCGCCCCGCCCCAGCAGGCGCTCCGCCCCCGGCTGATCGAGGATGACGCGGCTGTCGACGCCGGACGCCACCGCGAAGGCTATGCGCGCAGGGAAATTGGCTTTGATCAGCCCGGTCACCACATCCACGGATGGCCGCTGCGTGGCCAGGATCATGTGTATGCCCGTGGCGCGGGCCAATTGCGCCAGGCGCGTAATGGTGCGCTCAGTCTGGTCGGGCGCGATCATCATCAGGTCCGCCAGCTCATCGATCACCAACAGCAGGAAGGGCATGCGCCGGCCGCCTTGCAACTGCATGCGGGCGTTGAAGTCCGTTATGTTGCGCGCGCCGACCTTGGCGAACTCTGTGTAGCGTTTATCCATCTCGCCAGCAACCCAGCGCAGCACGTCGACGACGCGTTCGATCTCGACCACAACCGGTCCATGTGCCAGGTGCGGAATGCCGTTATAGCTGGTGAGCTCGACGCGCTTCGGGTCGATCAGCACCAGTTCAAGCTCGTTGGGAGTGTTGTTGATGAGGAAGCAGCTCAACAACGAGTTGACACATACCGATTTGCCCGAGCCGGTGGTGCCAGCGATGAGCAGGTGCGGCATGGATTCCAGGTTGGCGGTGATCGGGTGCCCCGCCACATCCTGTCCCAAGGCAAAGCGGAGCGGCGTCTTGTTGCGCTGGAAGGGCTCGCTCTCCAGGATATCGCGCAGGGCCACCAATGCCATCTCGTCGTTGGGCACCTCAATGCCCACATAGCTGTGCCCGGGCACAGGCGCCTGGATGCGGATACGCGGCGCGGCCAGGGCGAGGGCCAGGTCATCTGCCAGGGAAGCGATCTTGCTCACCCGCACGCGTGTCCGGCCCGTGCGTGTCTCGACGAAGAGAGGTTCCACGCCGAACTGGGTGATCGTGGGACCGCGGCTGATCTCAACCACCTGGGCCGGCGCTCCAAACGAGGCCAGCGTCTCCTCGATCAGGTGCGCCCTCTGCTTGATGAAATCCTCATTGACCGTGGGCGCGGTGCCGGCATCCAGCACATCCCGGATCTCAGGAAGCTTCCATTGGAAAGCCAGGCTACCCGTTCGCGTAAGCTCACCGGGCAGACCGTGAGTCACAACCGGCAGCGGACCGCCGGATGCGGCCGTCGATTCCCCGGCGGAGATGGGAGTAAAGCCATTGGATTGAGCCAGGGAGGGCGGTAAGGGCGGCTCGTGGATCGGTTTCTTGAGGAATATTTCCAGCTTCGCCAAGATGGGTCCCATCCAGGCGAACAGCTCATGCAGCCGCATGTCGAACACCATGGTGAGAGCGATGAGCATCCAGCCCAGCAGAGCGATGATCAGCCCCAAGGGGCCCAGGCCGAACCACAGCGCGCGTTCAAAGAAGCCGCCCATATAACCGCCGCCGGCGCCGTCCCTGGCGGCCACCGAGGCCATCTCTGGAGCGGCAACGATGCTGTGCATCACGGTCAGCGCCCACAGGAACAACAGTAGCGTGCCGACTGTTCGTTCGAGCGACGGCGCGGGGATCCGTTCGATCTTGCGCAGGATCAGCCAAAGGCCGAACAGGATGAGACCCGCGGGGAGAAAATACAGACCCCACCCGATGAGCTGTCCAAGCAGGCGAATGACACCGCCGGTGAGGGCAGAGGGCGATGTCGCCAGCAGGCCCAGGAGAATGAGGACGCCGGCAAGCAGCAGGCCCACGCCCACAACATCCAGCTTGCGTTCGGGCGACAGGTTTTCCCAGAATGAAGTTGGCGGCGATTGCTGCGCGCGGGCGCGCGCAGCCGGCTGCGCACGCGACGAGCGGCCGCGGCCTCTGGATCTGCGGCGGCTCTTGGGTGCCTGGAACAATCGTAAGAATGACATGTGGGAGGCGATCCGTGCACCGGCGCACGGGCATTCGCGATTATAGTACAGATGGTCTGTTTTCCTTAAGGTACAATACCTTGAAGCGTCGCGCGATCGACGCCGGGCCGCAGAGTCTCATTCTCCCCAGTGCGATCAACATGCGGTGCCGGGTAACAGCGCGGGCTTCCTGGGAAAATCACATTGTTCGAAATCCTGTTCCTTGGCACCTCTGCATCCGCGCCCTCGGCGAGACGCGGGCTATCCGCCCAGATCGTTCAGCACGACGAATTCCGATTCCTGGTCGACTGCGGAGAAGGCACGCAGCGTCAGATCCTCCAGTCCGGGGTCGGCTTCCGGCACCTGACGCGCGTGCTCCTGACCCATGGTCACCTCGACCACATCCTGGGCCTGGGCGGGCTGCTGAGTACGTTCCTGCGCTGGGAGGCGATCGAGGAGCTGGAGATCTTTGGCGGGCGCTCGGCGCTGGATCGGGTACATGACCTGCTCTACGGCGTTGTGCTGCGCGGCAACCAGCCTCCCATGCCGCTGCAGTTTCGCGAGGTCAAGCCCGGCATGTTCTTTGAAGCCAAGGACTTCACGCTGTCGGCGTTCCCGGTCTCGCACCGGGGTCCGGACTGCCTTGGATATACGTTCGAGGAGCGGGCCAGGAGACCTTTCCTGCCGGAGAAAGCCGATGAGCTGGGAATTCCTTTCGGCCCCGAGCGCCGTGACCTGGTGGACGGCAAGCCGCTGGTGCTGGCGGATGGTCGGCGCGTGATGCCCGCGGATGTGCTGGGACCGCTGCAGAAGGGTGCCAAACTGGTGGTCATTGGAGACGCCGGCAAGACGGCCGATCTGGTGGAACCCTGTCGGGACGCGGATGTGCTGGTGATCGAATCGACCTACCTGAATGAGGAAGCCGAGATGGCACGGGAATTCTCACATCTCACGGCGCAGCTGGCCGCCGAGTTGGCGGTGAAGGCCAACGTGAAGCACC
Source organism: Anaerolineales bacterium (assembly GCA_036524055.1). Lineage (GTDB taxonomy): Bacteria > Chloroflexota > Anaerolineae > Anaerolineales > Villigracilaceae > Fen-1038. Next base: position 6,723 of record DATDCZ010000181.1, read on the forward strand.
TCATCCTGACGCATATCTCCCGCAGATACCGCGAAAAGGACGTGCTCAAGGAGGCCCAGGCCGTTCATCCCAACGTCTCGGTGGCCCGGGACTTCGACACGTTTCACGTGAAAAGGGAAGAGGACCCGCACGCCCATCAGACCGACACGACCGCAGCTAGATGACGGTCGATTCCTCGTAGACGCCGAAGACTTCCTTCATTAGAGAAATGATCTCGCCGAGCGTGGCGTAGGCGCGGACCGCCTCCAGCAGGTACGGCATTGTGTTCTCGGTGCCGAGCGCGGCGATGCGCAATCGATCCAGGGCCTGGCCCACGCGACCGTTATCGCGGGACGCTCGTAGCTCGCTCAGGCGTTTCAACTGTCGCTGGTAGCCGGCAGCGTCCATCTCGAGGATCGGGATGGCGAGCGGTTTGTCTTCCTGGTAGGCATTGACCCCCACGATCTTGCGCACACCCTCGTCGATCTCGCGCTGATAGCGGTAGGCCGCATCCGCGATCTCGCCCTGGAAGAACCCCTTCTCGATCGAAGGTATCACACCGCCCAGTTCCTCGATGCGGCGGAAGTATTCGTACGCCTCTGCCTCCATGTGGTTCGTGCGCGCCTCCACGAAGTAGCTGCCGCCCAGCGGATCGATGCTATTGGCGACGCCCGATTCTTCGGCGATGATCTGCTGCGTGCGCAGTGCGATGGTCACGGCATGTTCGGACGGCAGGGCCAGAGCCTCATCCATTGAGTTCGTGTGCAGGCTCTGCGTCCCGCCCAGGACGGCCGCCAGCGCTTGAATGGCGACCCGCACCACGTTGTTTTCGGGTTGCTGTGCAGTAAGCGAGACGCCGGCCGTCTGCGTGTGAAATCGCAACAGCCACGAACGCGGGTTTCTGGCCTTGAAGGTTTCGCGCATCTCGCGGGCCCAGATGCGCCGGGCCGCCCGGTACTTGGCGATCTCCTCGAAGAAATCATTGTGAGCGTTGAAGAAGAATGAAAGGCGCGGGGCGAATTCGTCCACATCCATTCCCCGCTGGATGCCCCAACGCACGTACTCCATGCCGTCTGCCAGCGTGAACGCCAGCTCCTGGGCGGCGGTGGAGCCGGCCTCGCGGATGTGGTAACCGCTGATGGAGATCGTGTTCCACTGCGGCACCTGCCGCGCGCCAAACTCCATGGTGTCCACCACCAGCCGCATGGAGGGTGCAGGCGGGAAGATGAACTCCTTCTGGGCGATGAATTCCTTGAGGATGTCGTTCTGAATGGTGCCGCGCAGCTGGTCGGGGCGCACCCCTTGCTTTTCCGCCGCGGCTATGTACATGGCCCAGATGATGGCCGCCGGCGAGTTGATGGTCATGCTGGTGGAGACCTTGTCCAGCGGGATGCCCGCCAGCAGCAGCTCCATGTCCTTGAGCGAAGACACCGCGACACCGCACGTGCCGAACTCGCCCAGGGCCTCCGGCTGATCCGTGTCATAACCCATGAGGGTGGCCAGGTCGAAGGCAATGGAGAGGCCCGTCTGGCCCTGCTCCAGCAGGTACTTGAAGCGCGCGTTGGTCTCTTCGGCTGTGCCGAACCCGGCGAACATGCGCATGGTCCACAATTTGCCGCGATGCAGTGTCGGGTGGACGCCGCGGGTGTATGGATACTCGCCGGGGAATCCAAGATCCCGCTCGTAGTCCATCTCGGCAATGTCCAGCGGCGTGTAGAGGCGATCGATCAACTCCGAGGAGGTGGTGCGGAACGCCTTCTGCCGCTCGGGCATGGAGGCCAGCGTCTTTTGAAGAGTGGATTGCTCCCACTTACGAAGTGCTTCGCGGAGTGTTTCAAGCTTGCGGAGGTCGAACATGCATTAGCTCCTGCTGAGTTGACCGCGTGGATTTGGACCGTATTGGACGGATTATACCGTCGCGGTGGAGCTGGGTCCGCCGCAGAAGGCCGAAAAGAACCAATCTGGTATACTCATTTTCAGTCATTCCTTCGCAGCAGACCATGTCAAGAATTGAGATCGACGTCGACCCGTGTGATCACATTACGAGCGACGCCATAGGCCAACCCGGACAACGGGTCTTCTACATCCAGGCGTTCCAGGCTCAGAAAACCTACACGGTCATCATCGAGAAGACTCAATTGCAGTCTCTGGCCGTGGGCATCGAGCAGTTCCTGGCCGAGGTCGCGCGCCAGAATCCGAAACTCGAAGAGGCCTCCGCAGATTACGTCGAGGCACAGATGCGCATCAACCCGCCGGTCGATCCGGCGTTCCGCGTCGGCGAGATCGGCCTGGGCTACGACCAAACGCGGGACCGCGTGGTGCTGTTTGTCCGCGAGTTGCAGGCAGAAGCAGAAGCGGAGAGTGGGGAGCAGGCGCAGGGCTCGGACGAGGAGTCCGGGACGGTCTACCGGTTCTGGTGCACCCGCACGCAACTGCGCCAGTTGGCGCGCTGGGGCGTGGAGGTCGCCAGCCGCGGGCGGCCCATGTGCCCGCAGTGCGGGCAGCCCATGGAACCCGGTGGCCATTTCTGCCCCAAGAAGAACGGGCACATGCACTAGCGGCTGACCGCGCGTGACAGATCAGCACGAAGTCACCAAAATCGAGAGAGCCTTGCGAGAGGGGGAATTGGAACTCAAGGGTCAATTCCTCCTGGGGTCCAACTACACCTTCCTGGTGACGGTCCACCACGCTGGGCTCGAGCTGCCGGCTGTCTACAAGCCCTCGCGCGGCGAAAAGCCTCTGTGGGATTTCCCCGATAACACACTGGCAAAACGCGAGGTGGCCGCGTATCTGGTCAGCGAAGCGCTGGGCTTTCGCTTCGTTCCCTGCACCGTGCTGCGTGATGACATGCCTTTGTACGGACCGGGCTCGCTGCAGCAGTACATCGAATATGATCCCGAATATCACTACTTCAACTTCAGCGATGAAGACAAGGCCCGGCTCGGCCCCGTCGTGTTGTTCGATCTGCTTGTCAATAATGCCGATCGCAAGGGGAGCCACGTCCTGATCGAAAATGGCAGCCGCCGGCTATGGGCGATTGACCACGGCCTGTGCTTCCACGAGGAGGAAAAACTCCGAACGGTCCTGTGGGACTCGGCCGGGCAAGAGATTCCGCCCGATCTTCGTGCGACCCTGGAGCGCGTGCCGATGCTGCTGAAGCGCGGCGCGCCGCTGCAGCGCGACCTGCGGTCGTACCTGGCGGGCGGCGAGATCGGGGCCATGATCGGCCGTGCGGAAACATTGCTGGCATCGGGAGTCTTTCCGCATCCACCGCCGCACAGGCGCGCATTCCCATACCCGCCGGTCTAGGAGGAAAGCATGCACTACAAGCTTGCATTCGTCGGCTTCGGCAATGTCGCACGCGCACTGGTCCGCCTGCTCGAGCGCAAGCGATCCCTATTGAAGACCGACTACGACATCACATATTCCGTGACAGGAATTGCCACCGGGCGCCACGGCTATGCCGCCAACCCGGATGGCATCGACGCGCAGCGGGCCCTCAGCCTTGTTGAACGCGGCGAGTCTCTCTCGGGCCTTTCCGCCGCCCCGCTGAGAGACTCCCTTTCCGTGATCCGCGAGAGCAAAGCCGACGTGCTGTTCGAGAACTCGCCGGTCAACCATGCCACCGGTCAGCCGGCGCTGGATCACGTCCGCGCCGCCCTCCAGGCAGGGATGCATGCCATCACCGCGAACAAGGGAACCGTGGTGCATGGCTACCGCGAGCTGAGCGACTTGGCCCGCTCCAAGGGCCGCCGGTTCCTGTTCGAATCCACGGTGCTGGGCGGTTCACCGGTGTTCTCCGTTTTCCGGGAATGCCTGCCCGCAGCCGATCTGGAATCATTCCGCGGCGTGCTCAACTCGACCACCAACATCATGCTTTCGCGCATGGAACGCGGCGAAACGTTTGAGCAAGCCGTGGGGTACTGCCAGTCCATCGGTGTGGCCGAGACGGATCCGTCTGCCGACGTCGATGGTTGGGATGCCGCCATCAAGGTTGCGGCGCTTGTGACCGTGCTTATGCATGTGTCCATCACGCCAGCGCAGGTCGAACGGACCGGAATTCGGGGGATTACACCGGTGATGATCGCGGACGCCACCGGTGCCCGCAAGCGATACAAGCTGGTTTGCTCCGCGGAAAGAAATGCTGACGGGGTGGTTGCCCGCGTGAGACCGGAGCTGGTGGATGTTGCGGACCCGCTGTACGGGATGGAGGACTCGACCACAGGTGCGGCATTCCGCACCGACGTGCTGGGAGACTACTCCATCATCGAATCAGAACGCCAGGGAATGATCGCTGGCCCAGTGCCAACGGCATACGGCCTGTTTGCGGATTTTGTGAATGCCGTGAAGACTCGCTGATCCAGGACCTGCCCGCGAAACAAAAGAGGCCGACCAGGAAATGGTCGGCCTCTTGATTGGCGGGGGTATCTAGTCCGCCGCGGGAGATGTACTCTCCAATACGTCGCTGGAGATCTCCTTGGTGCCGTTGGCGGCGAGATCGCCCAGCGAAACAACCCCCACCAAACGCTTTTCGTCGCGGTTCAAGACCATCAACCGCCGGACCTGCTCGTTTTGCATTACGCGAGCCGCCTCGTCGATATCCTGGTCGTCGAAGCACCAGATCTTCCTGGGAGTGGCGAACTCCCGGACCTGTGTGGACTTCGGATCGCGGCCTGCTGCCACTGCACGCACCGTGATGTCTCGGTCGCTCAAAGTGCCGATCAGCCGCATCCCGTCGCAAACAGGCAGGAAGCCGATATCCCGTTCCTGCATCTTCCGCGCTGCCATTTGCAGTGAATCTTCCGGAGCGATCACGACCACATTCGGCGTCATGATGTCCCTGAGTTTGGTGCGGGAGGAGGCTCCCTTTACGGCGCCGGTCGTTTTCCGGGTGCTGGTCTTCTTTACGCTGGTCTTCCTTACGCTGGTCTTCATGCCACGCTCCTCTCTCTTTCAGGCGTCGGACGATCATCCAGTTCGTAGACGCCTTGCTCCTTGGCGCAGTGTGCACAGCAGAAGAAGACACCCTGTGCCTCCATGCCGTGTCCAAGGATCCGGCACCCGCAGTTCGCGCACACCGGTGCCAGGGCTTGAATGGCGCATTCGAAACAGTCAAACACATGCGCCTGGCCGTCGATATGGACCTCGAACGGCTTGTCGTACTCGTTCCCGCATACCTCACAGGTGAAATAGCTCCTGCCCGTGATTAGGCTTTCGAATACATCTCTCGCAGTTTGCATAAGTCACCTCTCGTGCTATGGGCTGCTGCGCCGCTTCGCCTGCGCTTTACGGATGTTGGCGCTGCGCGCCCGCCGCTGTGCGGCCGTGGGTTTGCGGCGCTCAGGGACATTCTTGCGATCCAGGGCCTTGAAGCGGTCACCTTGTGTGTGATGTGGGGCGGAACCCAGCTGACCGATGAGTTTCCTGGCCGCGGCCGTGTCGGCAACCAGCCGCCCGCCCGCAACGTGCGCGTCTTCCTTGGCGATCAGCCAGGTCACCGTAGCCCATGAGCCCGACGAGCGCCTCCCGGCCACCCGCTGGATGTGCCCTTTACGCCCGACATCCTGCGTCCTGAAGGTGACAAACTCCGACTTTGGACGAACTTCCACGCGGTAGTAATTGCCACCGCCTGCGCCGGGGCGCTTTCGCGCACGTCCCTCCGGTTGCGACAGGGCGCGTTGTCTTGTCGTCATGCCCTTCCAACGCGCTTGAGCCTTCTTGATATTTGTGCCGGCCGCCCGCTTCTGGCGTGTCGTTGCCATACATGCCTCCTTGCCCGGTGCCGCGCATTTCGCAGCCGGCTGCCGGGCGCAAAAAAGTCAAAGTAAAGCAAGCCGAAACCAGCGTACTCTCTTAACGAAGTGCGCATATGCCTATTATGGTGGGATGGGGGGACAGCGTGCCGTCAACCCGCAAGTTCGTGCAACCGCTGCCAAAGCAGGAAGGCCGCGATCGCAAGTAAGACGCAGATGAGTATCCAGTACCAGAAATGCACGATGAGAATGACGCAGGCAATGATGGCAAGCAAGGCCGTAAGTTCACTGACGGTCTGAATGAATGCGCGGCGCAGGATCGACTCGATCACGACGAACAGGATGGTGGTGATCGAAAGGCCCGCAAGGAGATAGCGGCTTCCCATGAAAAGCAGGGCAACGATGGCCACGAGCAGCAGGCTGAGGCTGATCGCCGCCCAGGCTTCACCCAGCCGGTCGAAGCGCCGCTGGGTCGTGACCGATGGCGTGGCGAGATGCCGGATGTGTGCTCGGGCATTGTCACGCCGCCCGTCCCGCTGCCGCGCCAGCCGGATGTCCAGGCCCTCCAGCATGGCGTAATTCTCGGAGTACTCCCGGCGCAGGGCGCGGACCTCCTCACCCGAGGCGATGATCTTTCGTTGAAGAGCAGCATATTGCTTGGCAAGGTGCGGATTGCCCTCCATGCTCCGCAGCCGGATCCCGAGCGACTGCAGTTCCGCAGCTTTATCCGGGATCTGAGCCTTCAGCGCAGTCTGCCGCGCGGCCACGTCGGCGCGGTTCTTTTCCAGCAGATGTTCAACTTCCGGAGGCGGAGGCACTTTGTCCAGGCCCGCGAAGCCGAGCGGATCGTACCAGGCGTTGCGGGGCGATCCGTCGCGGTTGTACATCGGTCCGGCGGGGGCGTTTTCTCCGGAGATCGGATCGCGCGCGTATAGCCCCCACAGGCCGCGGTACTGGCTGATCCACGGCACGCTGGAATTCACCAGCACCGGCGCCCAATTCCTGGAGTGTCCGGGGCCGATCTTCATCCCGTCACCCCGGGCGTAATCCACAAAGGGTATGTGGAACGGGTCAGCCGGTAGCTGCCCGAGGGTTTGAGTCCAGAATGTGTTCCAGATCCTGCGCGCCCGCTCGAGCCAGCCAGGCAGATTCAAGTCAACCTCGGCCTGGTATTCGCCCCTGCGGAAATACGAGGCGTGCGAACCCGCGCCAGGATACACGACCGGATGCCCGTCCTCCAGGTCCAGCTGGCCCGCATCATCCCAGCGCCGGCGCAGATCATCGCCGTGATAATCGTGTGAGGCAAACGCCACCCACTCCGGTACCAGTTGACCATCCGCCTCATACAGGTACACGGAGATCATTTCCCAGTCGGATTCATGATCGTTCACGCCGCCGAAGCCGGAGCGCCAGTTGTTGTAACAGTAGAAGAACCAGTATTGCAGGACTACCCAGTGGTTCTGGCGGACCACGCGCCCGTAGTAGGTGTAGCTCTCGCGCTGGGCGCGCAGATGGAAGTAATCGAGTTCCGCGGCGGCCGCGCTGGCTGCCGGCACCCGGCCCCGCATCAGAAAGGAAAGGCTGAAGAGCGCATCGACAATGCGTGGCAGCAGGCCGCCGCGCGCCAGTCGGCCCAATCCCGGATGAAAGGTATTCTTGAGCCGTCGGCGCAGACGCAATTGCTTCGTGAGGGCGTCGGCAGCCTCGGTGAGGCTCAGGTTTTCGATGAAGCGCAGGTAGTGCACCGTTCCAAAATCAGCCTGGCGCGGTTCCACCAGGCTGTTGATGGTCAGGTCCTCGGGCTTGACGAGCATTTCCTCCCGCCCGTCCGGGTAGTGCGCCCACAGGCTGCACTCCTGTACATAGCGGACGACATCGACCGGAAAGAAAGACTCCCCCTGCGTGAAGCGCAGCACCGGCTCGTAGTGCCGCAGCAGCTCCATGTCGGGCGTAGCCGCGGCCACGCGCCGATCCCGGCCGTCAGGCTGGGGTGCCTGAGCGTCCGTCATTCTGCTCGATCCGGATGTGGAAGATGCGCTGCACTTCAACCTGGTCTAGCGCCAGCGCGATCACGGCGTTCGACGCCATGACAACGTAGTTGGGATCACTGTAGAAATACTGGATCAGGCCGATGGCCAGCGAAGCGCCCGTCCAGGCCATCAAGACCACCCACGCCCAGCGCCGCAACCGCAGGAAGCCAATCAGCACGACGATGCCGACCAGGGACGCGCCCAGGTACACCGCGCTCGTCAGGATGGCCGATCCAAGCGGCGTGGGCCAGAAACGGTCGATCAACGGACCGCTGAGGCCGTGTTCAAAGACTTTCATACGAACGAGGGGTTCGAAGACCTGCACGAGGCGGACGATGAACAGCAGCACAATGCCCCAAGCGACGATCGTCACGGCGATCGGCCGCTTTCTGGTCCAGATTTTCTTGCGCCGCTGCATCCCGCCGCCTCCATTGCGCACGAATGAGCAGTTACAATGTGACCGCGTCAGTATAGCATACCGATCTCGCGAGGACTCGACCATGGCAGAGTTCACGAAGGAACTGTTCCTTAAGGCGCTTGAAGACTGGGGCCGCTATGAGCAGGACTTCAAGAAGCTGCCGGCGCAGGAGCAGGCCAGTTTCCTAAAGGGCCAGGGCTATGCCAGCCTGAAGGACCTGCTGGTGCATGTCGCAGTCTGGTGGGAAGAGGCGCGCGGCATCATCCTTGACACGCTCCAGGATGGCGCGCGCCCGGGACGCAAGTACGATTTCGCCGAGTTCAACGCTGCATCGCTAAAGCGCTTTGAGAGTACAGACGAGTCTGAGTTCATGGGCTGGTACGAATCGCAGCGGCAGCAGATGGTCGAACTGGTGACCCACCTGACCGAGGCGCAATTTGGAATATCCCGCGTCCAGAACTGGCTCAACGGGGTGGTGCTGGAGCACCTCAAGGAGCACGGCTTCGACGCGCCGCGTTTCCTGGTCATCGACACGCTGAGGCGGGAGTGGGCGGACTACCGGGCGGGCTTCGAAGCCCTGGGCAAAGATGAGCAGACCGCTTTCCTCACAAAGCAGGGATTTGTCCGCTTTCGCGAACTGCTCGGACACATCATTGCCTGGTGGGAGCAGGGTATCGCGGTGATCGAAGGCTCAGCCTCCGGGGATTCGACCGAAGTTGAAGATGTCAATGCCTTCAACGCGGCGGCCGTACGGCGCTTCGGGGCAATGGAGAATGGACAGGTGTTGGCAAATTACGACGACACCCGCCTTACGCTTGCCAGCCTGGTGGACATGCTCCCGGATGAGGTGATGGCCAAGCCCAACGTCCAAACTTGGCTGCGGGCCGATGTGATCGACCATTACTTCGAGCACAGGCTCTGAAGCATCCTTGCGGCGGGATTGAACTCCTGCCGCCTGGTCCGGCGATCTGGATGAGATTGTGAATTGCCCAAGGCGCCATGAGGTCGCCGGCTGCGAACGGGCCCGCGCCCGGCTGCCCCAGAGTACGCCCTAGGCTGTCCCCTCTATCACCACCATGTTCGTCCTGGCGGCCTTATGCCGCAGCGCTTTCACGGGTGCGTACTCGGGTGAGTTCAACCACTGTTTCGCTCGTTCGACGCTTTCAAATTCAAGGATCACCAGCCGGGTCGGCAGCCAGTCTCCTTCCAGTTTCTCTGTGTGGCCGCCCCGCGCCACGAAACGCCCGCCGTACGCTGCAACGGTTGCCGGCGAAAGCGCCACATATTCTGGATAAGCCGCGGCATCCAACACCTGAATGTCACTGATCACATAGGCAGACATACTGTTCTCCTTAACAGGCACGCCGGACACTGCCGACTTTGATGGAGGACTTGCGGGTAGAATAGGCAGAGTTCAGTATAGCACCCCGGACTCACGGGCTGTTTCGACCATCGCAGCCCCTGAAAAGAAACGAGAAGCCAGGCATGTTAAAGAAGCTCCAGCGCACCAGCCCACCGGCTTCGGCGCCGGGCACGCCCATCGTCGTGGTGTCCGGACTGCCGCGCTCAGGCACTTCCATGATGATGAAGATGCTCGCTGAGGGCGGGCTGCAGGTCGTCACGGATGCCGTGCGCTCGGCGGACGAGGACAACCCGAACGGCTATTTTGAGTTTGAGCCCGTGAAGAAGCTGGCCGAGGGGCAGGATGCG
>DATDCZ010000182.1:0-8615 GCA_036524055.1 Anaerolineales bacterium
ATCAGTCTAATGATCTTGACGGCCATCACCGTGGGGTTGCCTTCTATTCGCGCCCGGGCGGCAGGAGCTCCGCCCGCCGGATCCTCGCTCCCATCCCTGCAAAGCTTCGCAGGCCAGCTCGAAAACGGCAACGCCAGTGAATTGCGCGGCGTGTACGTCAACGGTCTCTTCGCACTGCCTGTCGCACAACAGCCTGCCGGCGACTCAGGCTTTATTTCGACTCAACCGGATGTGCTGACGCAGTTCGCGACTGCATCCGGCCTCGGATCCACGGGCATCCTGGCGCACAACTATCTGGCAGGCAGCCTGTTCCCGCGCCTGAAGAATCGGCAGTTCATCTATCTGGTGTACGGGGATGGACGCACCGTGGCCTACGTCGTCAAAAGCAGGCAGCGCTTCCAGGCTCTGCAACCGGATAGTCCCTACAGCGCATTTATCGATCTTTCCACTGGCAGGCAGACAGGCGCCTACTCCCTCTTCACAAATATCTACGGTCGCTCCGGCGCCCTCATACTTCAGACGTGCATTGACGCCGAAGGTATCTCGACCTGGGGACGCCTCTTCATCATTGCAGTGCCGCAGACAGATCAGATGCCGCCGTTCAGATCCGGCGACTACCCTCTCTAGCCAGCCGCTCCAAGTCCCCGAGACCATCGCCACTGCCGACTGACCGCTGACTTCCATCTGTCGGTTCTGGTCTGCTAGAATAGACTCGCGGCGCAGTCATCTCTCCTCAGTCATCCAGTTGCGCTGCGAAGGGCGGGTAACATGCGCGTGCGGGCATCCTTCACATTGGCTGCATCTATCTGCCTGATCATCAGCATGACGGCGTGTACCTCCCGCCGAACGGATCTGCCGACCGCCGCTGCCGCCACTGCATCCACCCTCTATTCAGCACTGCCAACCCCGATACCCCCAACATCCACGCCGGAGGACTGCACCACCGCTAATCTGCAGGCGACGGCACAGGTATTGAACCAACATATCGACAATTTCGACCAGTATGCCGCCCTGGCATCCAGCGTCGCGCAATCTGAAGTTGAACGGGTTGTGCCTCCGATGCGCTCGATCCGCACCGCCGTGGGTGACCAGGCAGTGCCGTCCTGTCTGGCGAAACTCAAGCGCCTGGAACTCCTGTATATGGACAACACCCTGCAGACTTTGCTGGCGTTTGAGAACCCCACCCCCGACGCCGCAGCCATCGCTGCGGGCATCCTGCAATCGCGACAATACCACGATCAGTATTCAGCGGAGCTCGCGCGCTTGTTCGGCGTGACGGTCCCGGCCCCATCAACCATCATCCCAGGGACAACGAACACTCCCTAGCAACTGGCGGCAAACGACCCCGAACGTTCGCATCCCGCACTAAGCGGCTGCGTTGACAACCATACGTACCTGTCCAGGTGTGCCGTACATGGGCCTTCCCCTTTCAACATCTCTTGCTCGATGAGGGGAGAATCTTCCTCTCTCTTAGCTTATGTATGGAAAAGGATATAGTCGTAGTAGTAGACCCTGTTGAAAGTGTGGAGAGATTCTCGCACCGGCACACGTGGATGATTTGATACGCAAGCGGCATACATCTTGGGATATTGGTGCGACAAGCTGCCGCGGGGTATTGTGGACACGCTCTGGATAACAATTCCGTCGTGGACGCCCAGCAAAGGAGAGCATTAACGAGAGCATAGATATGGTCTGTCCACCACGGCGCCCGCCACAGGTGGGGGTATGTTTGGAAGTGCAAATTCAGACTTTTCAGGTATTTAGGGGGTCCTGTCCACAGGGAACACCGGTTATCCACACATTAGGGGGTGTTATCCACAGGACAGGGCTGTCCGACACTCCCGCGATACCCCCAGATGTGGTGCTACAGGCTTGTTGAGGTTTCCAGGCCGTTGACGGCTGCGATCTCGTCCAGCCGAACTTCGATCTCGTCCAGATAGTTGTCCAGGCCCGCCAACTTGGCGTCCAAGCCGGGCCCTATGAGGCCCAGCTGGTGGCACGCCGCGAGCCATGCCTCGCCCAGCGGGGCGAAGAGGACGCAGGCAGCCAGGGTCCACGTATTGATCAGTGGCCAAAGACCAACCAGGGGCGTTTCGCCGGACAGGAACAAGCGGATCGACTTCTCGTAGTAGTTGATGCGCGCCGCGTGGATCCGCCCATCCACCCTGCCGCGCTCAGTTGCAGCCAGGAATTCCAGCTTCCAGGGTTCCAGCCAGCTCTCAAGGGTTGCGGCATCGATGGCCGGCGCGCCCAGCAGGTTGAAGATTGTCGCCGTGAAAGCGGGGCGCTCTGCCGCTTGTGCTCTGGCGGGAAAATTGAGTAGGAGGCGTCGTTCGGCGAGCGGCGCGCCATTCAATTCAGCCACTGCATTGACTGCGTCCTGCAAGGCTTCCAGGTAGCGGCGCACGTCGGTTGCCCCCGCATTCTCGCCGGCAACTTCAGAAAGGTCCATCCAGGCCTTGCGCGCGCTCTCGTACAGGATGCGGCTGCGACGCAGCACGAGGGCGGGTGCCCCGAATTCGAAACCGGCGCGCAGTCCCGCCTGGACAAAATCAAAGAAATTCTCGCGCTGGTAAAGGACCATGGGATCGTACAACTCCCACCCCAGCACCGGATCGGTGCGCAGCTCGCGCGGTGACCCGAAGTCGGCTCGATCGCGATGATGGATATCCAGGTGGAAGTCCGGCGTAAGCCGGACGATCTCCCTGCGGGTTGCCGGCGGCTTGTTGTGCACCAGTACCAGGTCGATGTCCGTCGTCCCCCCGAGCAGCGGGTCTTCCTCGGAAATGAGCGAACCCGTCAGGTACGCCGCAACGATCGTGAGGTCGTTGTAGGACCGCTCCTGCGTTGTCTGTTTCGCAATGCGGATGAGGGATTCCCGCGTGACGCGCATCGGGCCCTACGAGTTTAGCGGCAGGCTGGGTTGGAAGGGGCTCAGCTGCAGGTGTTCCCGGATGCGGTTCTCGATGTACTTCAGATCCTCGGGATTCTGCACGATATTGAGAGAGTCGGTGTCGATGGGCAGCACCGGCGAAGCCGCCTGCGGTTGTGCGAAGAATTCCTCATACGCGCGGTTGAGCACGTCAATGTAGTCACGTTCCATGTTCCGCTCGTACGTCCGGTCCCGCAGCGCGATCCGCTGCATCAGCACTTCCGTGTCGGCTCGCAGGTAGACGATCAGGTCGGGTCGGGGGATCTTCTCCCCCAGGGCTTCGTGCACTTTGTGATAAACAGCCAGCTCGTCGCCTTTCAAGTTGATGCGCGCGAACAGCGCGTCCTTGGCGAATGTGTAATCGGCAATGAGCGACTTGCCTTCTCCCAGCAGCTCGGGCACAGATCGCCGTTGCTGATGGTACCGGCTCAACAGGAAGAAGATCTGGGTCTGGAACGCGTAACGCGCCCGGTCGGAATAGAAATCCGAAAGGAACGGATTCTCCTCGAAGATCTCGAGCAGGATTTCCGCCTCGAGCATCGGCCGCAGGAGACGCGCCAGGGTGGTTTTTCCCACACCGATCACCCCTTCAATGGCAATATACATGTGTTCTCCGAATGGGCTGGCGCAAGGATACCATACAACCACAACGCCTCATCATCGCTACGATATACTTTGCGCATGCCTCGCGTATGCATTCTGCCCGCGGTCGAAGGGATTGGCGGCATGGCAACGTTCCGGCAGAAGTTTGAGGCCGGGTTGCACCGCCACGGCATCGAGGTATCGCACGATCCGCGCTCCTACTGCGACGCGATCCTCATCATTGCCGGCACGCGGCACATCTGGCCGCTCATCCATGCCCGGCGCCGCGGCATTCGCATCATTCAGCGCCTGGACGGCATCAATTGGGTCCAGCGCAGACGAAATACAGGGCCGCGTCATTTCTTGCGGGCGGAGTACGGTAACCTGGTCCTCTCTTTCATTCGAGCGCGCGTCGCAACCCGCATTCTTTATCAAAGCAAATTCACGCAGCGCTGGTGGAACGACTGGTACGGGGCGCCGCCCAAGCCGTCATCTGTGGTGCACAACGGGGTGGATCTCGATGAATATCGACCCGCGGGGACAGGTGAGCGGGCGGCAAACCGTCATAGACTGCTCGTGGTGGAGGGCAGCCTGGGCGGTGGATACGATATGGGCCTCGAAAACGCGCTGGAACTTGCCGGGGCGCTTCAAAGCCGGCACGGATTCCCGATGGAGCTTTTCGTTGTTGGAAAGATCGGCGCCGCTCAGCGGACGGCTGTGCAGCGCAGGGCCTCTGTTCCCATCGAGTGGGCAGGAGCTGTGGCCCGCGATCGTGTTCCGGATATCGATCGATCCGCCCACCTCTTCTTCTCGGCCGACCTCAACCCGGCCTGCCCCAATGCCGTCATCGAAGCCCTGGCTTGCGGTCTGCCTGTCGTCGCGTTCGACACCGGTGCCCTGAACGAGTTGGTCATCGGCGATTCAGGCCGGCTGGTTCCCTACGGTGGCGATCCCTGGCGCCTGCAGAAGCCGGATATCCCTGCCTTGGCCGAGGCTTCCGCAGAGATCCTGCGCGACCGCCCCCGCTTCAGCCGCGCCGCGCGCGCCCACGCGGAAAACGCTCTGGGGCTGGACAGGATGATCGACGGCTACCTGAAGGCCCTGTTGGAGGCTTGAATGGACCAGGAAATCCATGCTTTCTTGTTAAGACACCTCAAAGCCGTTCAGGAGAATGACCTGGCCGGATATCGTGAGACGACCGCCTCCGAGCTGACGCTGTATGAATGGTGGGTAACGCCTCACCGGATCGATGGGCTGCCGTTTCACGAATTCATGATGAGTTCCAATGCCAGCCGGGGCACGGTCTTCGGCTCGGACGTGCAGCAGAAGGCGGAGACGCGCTTTGACCTGGCGGATCTTGTCATCCAGCGCTATGGCGACGCTGCCATTGCGAGCTATACGCTCCTTGTCAGCACGGCCCTTCCGGAAGGAGTGCAGGTTGTCTCGCACAATGAGAGCCGGGTGATGGTGAAGCAGGCGGGCAAATGGACGGTGGTCCACGTGCATAAGTCCCCGACCTGGCCCGCCCCGCACGTCCAACCGAGATGAGCCCTCGTTATCCCGGCCGCCTGGCACTGCAGCAGCGCGTACTTCCCTCGTATCGCGTGCCTTTCTTCGACATGTTGGCCGGTGCATGCGACCGCGGCCTGAGTGTTTTCGCCGGGCAGCCGCGGCGAAGTGAAGCCATATCTACTGGTCTGCCCCGGGTTGCGAGCCATGCCGCAGCTCAAAACCTTCACATCCTCGGCGGATCCCTCTATCTGTGCCATCAACGGGGTCTCACGTCCTGGCTTGAGGCTTGGGACCCCGATGCTCTCATCATGGAAGCGAATCCCCGCTACCTCGCCACCGGGTCCGGCGTCCGTTGGATGCACGCGCGCAAGCGGCCTGTCATCGGCTGGGGATTAGGCGCGCCGCCCATGGACGGCCCATTCGCCGAAGCGCCTCGCGCGCGTCGCCGGAGCTTCCTGCAGCAGTTCGATGCCCTGATAGCTTATAGCCGGCGCGGCGCACGTGAGTACATCGAGGCAGGCTTTCCATCCACACGCGTGTTTACGGCCACCAACTCGGTGGCCCCGCGGCCCGCGGGCAGACCTGAGCGCCTCGCGCATGCAGGTCAGCCCGTGGTGCTGTACGTGGGCCGGCTTCAGCCCCGAAAACGCGTTGACCTGCTCATCCGTGCCTGCGCGGACATGCCTGAACCGAAACCCCGCTTGATCATCGTTGGCGATGGTCTCGACCGGTCACACCTTGAACAGCTGGCGCAAAGAGTCTACGCTGCAACCGAATTCGTCGGCGCAAAGCACGGGCTCGCGCTGGCTCCGTATTTCGAACAAGCCGACCTGTTCGTCCTGCCGGGCACTGGTGGTCTGGCCATCCAGGAGGCCATGGCGCACGCTTTGCCCGTGATCGTTGCCAAGGGTGATGGCACTCAAGATGACCTGGTCCGTGATGAGAATGGCTGGCAGATACCACCAGGCGACTATGCCGCGCTGGCTGGAACCATGCGCTCTGCGCTGGCTGACAGGGCGAGGCTGCGCCGTATGGGAGATGAGTCTTATCGGATCGTTTCGGACGAGATCAACCTGGAGACAATGGTGGGGGTGTTCATCCAGGTGCTGAATGGCGTGACCGCGACCACTGTGTGATCCGGTCGCTGCGGCCGACCGCGGTTCCCATCAATTGCTGGCAAGTCTCAACGCCGGCAACTTGTCGAACCACAAGCTGATTCTTCTGAATATCGGCGTGTCGCCCTTTCGCTCCGCCGTCCACCACATTTGCCATAGGATCAGGAGCGGCGCGATCAGCCTTCCGAAAGACCAGGGGAAGAAATCGAAAGTGGGCAGCAGGAACTCCAGCAGGTAAGCAAAGCCAAACCACAGCCACTCGTGCGGCGTCTCCAGCCGCTTGAGCATCACTAGGAACGATAGTGCGAGGAAGATGCCGTGGTGCTCCCACACAACCGGCGCCGCAAGCGTCATCAGGATGAAGAGCGGCGGGATGGCGTTGAGCACTGTCGATCCGGCCTCGCGCTTCAGCACAAACGCAGCGCTGCGGACCGCCCGCAGCATGGTCAGGATGCTTGCCACAGCTAGCAGCCCCTTGGCTGCATATACCAGGGCCCGGACCCAAGTGTCACCCACTGCCACGAACTGCGCTGCCGAGCGCGCGAACGAGTCGAACGACGTGTCGTGATAGATCGTGTTGTTGGATAGCGCCAATCCCTGCCAGTGCTGCAGCACATCCAGGAATGGAGTGAATCCGTCAGTTGCAACAGTGATGCCGGCGATGGCCAGAAGGCTTATCACCAGCCAGGCCAGCCAGCGCCAGTCTCTCTCAAGCAGGAACGCCAGCACCAGCACCGCCGGCGAGCCTTTGAGGTGGACCGCCAGGGCCAGCATCAACGCCGAGAGGAAACTGCGTCTCGGATAAAGCAGCAGTGCGAGCAGGATCAGGTTCAGCGTGTGCAGGTTGACCTGCACGTACACCATGGTGCGCAGCAGTGGAGCGTTGGCCAGCATGAACACCATCGTCACGACAGCCGCCAGCCGCGCGCTGAAGCCGTATCGTTCCAGCACCCGGTGGAGCAGGTAATAGAAGGCCGCAAAGGACACAAAATCCAGCAGCCACAGAACGATCAAGAAGGTGTCCTCGCCTGCCGGCACGAGGAACTGGGTCAGAGTGGCCCATAGGGGAGGATAGAAGTACGAGCCGTGCAGCGGCTCGTTTCTGTACATGGTGGCCGCCGACTCGAAGTAATACGTATAGTCGCCGTATCTCCAGCGCTCGCTCAGGATATTGAGGTACGTCCAGCAGACAATGAAGAAGCCTGCCACAGAGAAGACGTTCTTTGCTGTGACAGCCCCTGCCTGAACCAGGTAAAGCAGCACGCCGGCTGAAAGCCACACGAGCGCCACGGAGGCCAGCGTCACCGGCAAGTTGATCAGCGGGGGCTGCTGGATGAATATCCCCATGCCCTCGCTTCCGAGTCTCAGGTAAATGAAGGACAAACTGGCCGCGACCAGCAAGCTGAGCGCGGCCCACACCCACAGCGCCTTTCGCGCCGAGCGCATCATCAGAGCAATTCCACGTATTCCGCGGCGACGTAGCCGCGTTTGTTGTTGGTTGCCTTGATGGAAAGCCACTGGCCCGCTTTCCCGATCTTTGCCAGCCCCGTGCTCGCCGGCTCGAGCACCGTCAGCCGGGCGCCCGGCTTCTCAACATTGATCTTGGCTGCCCCGCGTGAGGGCTCAGCCCGCACGGCTACCCCCAACCGTCCCACGCTGCTCTTAACCTGCACTTGGAACTTCTTGGGCTCAGATGCCGGAGGCGGAATGGGAGTGGGCGCTGGCGCTTCGGTCGGAACCACCTCGACGAACCACGCCGCCACATAGCCCTGGTGGCCGCCCGGATCGCGCACGCGGATCCACTGTCCCTGCTTGCCGATCTTAGCCAGGGCCGCGGCTTTTTCCTCTATAACATTCAGCCGCACGCCCGGCATCTCGGCATAGATGGCGGGCACTTCCGTGGTTGGCTGCGGCCGCAGTCGCAGCCCGGCTGTCACAGACGCCAACGGCCACACTTGGAGATCGGTCTCCACCGGCCCGGGCGCAGGTGCAGGTGCGGGGACTCCGCCACTGTACTGATACCAGGCCACCGCCTTGATGGTGCGTTGGAGCTGCCGTCCGTGGCTGAAGCGCGACATGAGCGTTACCTCACCCGAATCGCTCGGGTAAGGCCATGGATCCAGCATCATGTAGTCACTATCCAGGTTCTTGTAGAGCAGCACCCAGTGGGTCTGCAGCCCGCCGGCTGGTGAGAAGTCCACCTCCACGATGACAGGTTGGCCCGAAGCCACCGATGAGCTGATGTCGGAGACCGGCGCGGGCGTGGCCGTGCACAGCGTCAGCCCGACACTCTTGATCTGCGGATACAGCTTGGTGATCGCCGACCAAACGATGGCCTGATGGATAAAACCGCCCACATTCCTGAGTTTGGCGTTCAACGTGGCCGGCGATTCGTTCAACCCCCACCCGGCCGCGTACATGGCCACACTGGTCAGCGCGCAGCCAATGTGACCGATCGTGTCGCGCCCATCACC
>DATDCZ010000183.1:0-15860 GCA_036524055.1 Anaerolineales bacterium
GTGGTCTCGAATTTTCAGATCGCGGCGATCGATGAGATCAACCGCCTCGTGAGCGATCCGGGGCTTGACCCGCTGGCATTTGAATCACTGGCTGCGCACGGCGTGCAGATACTGGTTTCATCTTCTGCCCTTGTTGGCACCTGAAAGACCGTCCGTGCGCTCGCCAGGTGCTCCTAGATGAATGAAGTGGCCGGAGGCACCCACGGCATCCTGATGATCCTTGGATGGACTGCTCATGGCGCCCGGCACATATGCGTCCTTCGCGCTCCGTGGCCCTATTTCGGGCCCCACGTCCGACATGACGAAAGGAGACCGAGCACAACAGGATGACCCACTTGTGAATGCATCGCACCCGGCGGCAGGAACGCCCGACGCTCCATTCGGGCGTGGCACACAGGTTCGCGTTTTGTCGAGTCGCATGTGAGTCAAAGGAGAATGGCAATGGCAAAAGCGCAAACGGCGAAGCCGGAGATCTTCACCCGCAAAGCCTCCGGGCTTGTTCGGGTGATGTCACCGTACTCGGCCTTCGTGTACAACATCCTGACCATGGGTTTGATCTTCCCCTGGACGTACTTGTGGGCACCGGGTGCATTGCCCGGGGGCAAGCTGGTCTGGGGCATTTTGCTGGCTATGGTGTGCGAGATCCCCATTGCTCTGGCATATGTGTGGCTATCAACAGCCCTGCCGCGTTCCGGCGGTGATTATGTGTTTCAGAGCCGTGTCTTCGGCGGCGGCGCAGCTTTCACGATCGTGATGTCCGGTTTCGTCATTTGGATCCTTCAGTGGGTGGCGCTCTCAGGCTGGCTCGTCTCGTACCTGGGATTTGCGCCGCTGTTCCTGGGCTTGGGCGCCACGCTTCCCGCGCCTGCCTTATCGAATTTGGGACTGTGGTTCACGACCTCAACCGGGATCATCACCGTCAGCATCCTGAATGCCTTGGTCTCGCTTGTGCTGCTGGTGAGCGGCTTCAAGAACTATGTGCGTTTCCAGCACGTGATCTTCTGGGGAACTCTACTCTGCTTCGCAACCGTCTTCATTGTGCTCTTTACCACTCCGGCCTCAGAATTCATCTCACGCCTGGATAAGTTTGCTCTCGCATCCGGAGGTTCGGCCAATTGGTATGAGACGGCAGTGGGTGCTGTCCAGAGCGCAGGCATCGACCTGAATCCGCCCTTCAGCCTGCTCGCGACCCTTTTGATCGCTCCCATTGCGTGGACGTCCCTGCAGTGGGCGACGTACTCTGCCGAGCAGAACGGCGAGATCAAGGACGCGCGCAGCTTCAAGTCGCAGGCATTCATTATGGTGGGCTCCCTGATCGCCACCGGCCTGCTCCTGACGCTGCTGGCCATCGGTATCGAGCGGGTTGCGCCACCGGAGTTCCTGACGGTGGCCGGCGCAGGCTACTGGTCTTTGATCGGGGAGGCGACGATCAACGGCTTCAACCTCTGGCCCCCAATCATCGCCGTGGCGATTGCGGCGAGCCCAATCGTCGTTCTCATCATAGGCCTGGGGTACCTGCTGAACGGCTTCCAGATCGTCTGCAACTGTTACATTGGCGTGACTCGTATCATGGTCGCCATGTCACTGGATCGCTTGCTTCCCGCCTGGTTCAGCAAGGTGCACGAGAAGTTCCACACGCCAATGAACGCACATCTGGCATACTTCCTGGCGAGCCTTCCGGTAATCCTGGCCTACAACCTTGTCACCCAGCCCTTCAGCTGGACGAGCCTCACGCTGGGTGTAACCTTTGCGTGCGGATACGTATTTGCCATCACCGCCCTGGCTGGTGCCCTCCTGCCTTACCGCGCGAAGGAGGTTTATGATGCCTCGCCTGGCGCCAAGTACACAGTGAGCGGCTTCGTCGGACTGCTGGCCACGTTGCTTGGCGCGGCAGCCTTCGTCTGGATTGCCTGGGTTCTGGGGCCGCAGGCATTCCCCACCACTCCAGCGCTGGACTGGATCGTTCGAATTGGCGCCATCCTGGCGGTAATCTGGTTCCTGTACCCGTTGCGCGGCCAGTTTGGCGAATGGATCACGGGCAAGCAAATGCCCTGGCTTACCGCCCTGGGCATGCTGGGCGGCGGCCTTGGCATGGCCATGGTGCTGTCATTCCTGCTCTCGCCCGCACTCTATGTGCTGGGTTCTTGGGACTTCACTGACTTCCCGCTGCATCTCTGGGCTCAGATAATCGCCTTTGGGATTGTTCTGATCTCGCTGGTGTGGTACGTGGTCGTCAAGAACGCGCAGAAAGCCCGCGGAATCAACGTGGATTACGCTTTCAAGGAAATTCCACCAGAGTAACACTCCGGGTTCCTTCGATGGTCGTGGTTGGGGCAGGGAAAGGTGCCCTGACCACGACCTCCAGATTGAGGTTGCAGCATCCATTTTTCCGGGAGGCATTTCGTTCTGATGAAAGATCAAGCGCAAGTCGTGATTGTGGGTGGGGGAATTGTCGGTGCACAGATCGCGTACCATCTGGCCAAGCTAGGGTGGACCGACGTTGTCCTTTTCGAAAAAGGCGAAATCGCCAGTGGTGAGTCTGCCCACGCCGCGGGGCTGGTCACTCAGTTTGCGACCTCGCAGACTCTGATGCAGTTCCGAAAGTACAGTATCGAGCTTTATAGCAGCCTGGGTTTATTTGACCATGTTGGCAGCCTGCGCGTGGCTTCGAGCCCCGATCAGTTTAAGGAGCTGCAGCGCAGCGTCAGCCGTGCCAAGGCAATCGGCATGGACGTGGAGATCATCTCCCCACAGGAAGCCCTTAAGATCATGCCGCAGCTTAGCCCCGAGAACTTGTACGGGGCCATCTACTTGCCGCGGGATGGGCACTTGGATCCCTACAGCACCACCACCGGAATGGTGCGTTTCGCGCGCGAGATGGGCGTCACAGTGCACACGGGGGTACGGGTGACGGGGATCGAGCTCTCACCCAAGGGTGAAGTCCAAAGGGTCATCACGGACCAGGGCGCTGTGCGTACTGAGATCGTCGTCAACGCGGCTGGGATGTGGGCGCCACGCGTGGCCGCCATGGCCGGCTTGCAGCTGCCGACAACGCCGGTCGATCATCAACATATCGCCCTGAAAGCCGTGCCCGGCAGCGAGTTTCCGCATAAGACGCCCTGCCTGCGTGATCCGGACAATCTGGTCTACATGCGTGAGGAGCAGGGCGGACTCGTCATCGGAGGCTACGAGCCCAATCCGCTGGCGCGTTGGATCGATGGTGCGCCCTGGGAACACGGAGGCACCTCACTTCCACCCGACTTTGACCGCTTCGAGCAGTTGCTCGAAGGCGCCATTCGCCGCATCCCATTCCTAGATCGGGCAGGGATCATTACGCTCGTTTGCCATCCGGGCGCCTACACGCCGGATTGCCAGCCGCTGCTTGGACCGATGGCTGGGGCACGCGGGATGTGGATCGCGGCTGGCATGTCGCTTAACGGATACGGTGGCGCGGGTGGAATCGGCAAGCTGATGGCCGAATGGATCGTCGAAGGCGAGCCATCGCTGGATGTGTATGCATTCCGCGCCACACGCTTTGGTGATTACTATTCAAGTCCGTACTATGCCGCGGAGCGCACCCGCGAGGGCGTTAAGTACTACTATCGGCTGCGCTTCCCCAACGATGAGAATGAATGGGCACGACCCCATCGTTGCAGCCCGGTGCACTCAAGGCTGCAGGAATTGGGAGCTGTATTTGGGGAGAAATTCGGGTGGGAGCGTGTCAACTACGTCGACCGCGGCAAACCCACTCGCCGCGCCGGAGCCGATCAGCGCGAGTGGGGCTGGAACAAACCGCCGTATTTTGACCGCGTGGGAGTTGAACATCAAGCTACGCGCGAACGCGTCACCCTCTTCGACCTCACCTCATTTGGCAAGATCGAAGTCACTGGCCCCGGGGCGCTGCCGCTGCTGCAGCGGGTCGCGGATGCTGACATGGACAAACCCGTGGGCTCGGCAACGTACTGCCAATTCCTCAACACGCACGGCGGCGTGGAGGCCGACCTGACTGTGACACGCCTGGGCAAGGAAATGTTTCGTGTGGTCACGGGCTCGGCTTTCATCGGCAACGACCTCGCATGGCTGCGCATGCATCATCAGGCCGGTGATGGGCCCGTGAACATACGCGACATCACCATGGAATGGGCCTGCCTCGCGCTTTGGGGTCCAAAGGCGCGGGAGGTCCTGCAGCAGGTAACGACATCCGACGTATCCAATGCAGCATTCCCATATCTGCACGCCGGCCTCATTGACATCAACGGGGCAGAAGTCTGGGCGCAGCGCGTCAGTTACGTGGGCGAGCTTGGCTGGGAGTTGTATGTTCCCCCGCAGCGAGCGGAGCCCGTGTGGGATGCGCTTACGCGGGCCGGTGCGGCATTCGGGATTGAGGTGGGCGGCTACAAAGTCCTTGATTCTCTACGACTGGAAAAGGGCTATCGCTATTACACCGCCGATGTCACTCCTCTTGAGAATCCCTACGAGGGCGGCCTCGGCTTCTGCGTGGACCTGGATAAGAAGACATTCGTCGGGAAGGATGCACTAGTCAAAGCCAAGGCAGCCGGCCTGAGGCGCAAGCTATGTACGATGGTCCTGGATAGCGATGAATTCACTCAAATTTACGGCGGTGAGGCGGTTTATCATGATGGGAAGGTCATCACCCGCGTTCGCAGCGGTGGATATGGGTACACGCTCAAGAAGAACATCCTGTACGCCTACCTTCCGATGGATCTGGCGAAAGCGGGAACGAGGCTGGACATCGATTTGCTTGAGGGTCGCCGCCCGGCACAGGTGACCGCGACTGTGCTGCTTGACCCCAAAGGTGAGAAACTGCGGCTCTAGTCTCGCACGGTGGGTGGCGCGCCGATGCCATGTAGAATGTGTAACCAACCCGGCCCTATACAGTTGGTCTCGCCGAAAGGAACCTGGTAAATGCTTGCCCTTACTGCTGCTGAGCTCATGCACCTCAAACAATCGCTGGCGCTGCGCCGGCCCGGCTATGGCCTGCCGCGCGACTTGTATCATGATTCCTTAGTCCATCGGGCCGAAATGGATTTCATCTGGCGTGCAGGATGGTTATTCGCAGGCCACACTTGTCAGATCCCCAAGCCCGGTGACTATTTCCTGTACGAGGTGGATGGGGACTCGGTGATCATTGTCCGGGCCAATGATGGGCAGGTGCATGCCCATTTCAACGTGTGCCGGCATCGTGGCTCACTCATTTGTGATACCGATCATGGAAGCGTCAAGCGCTTCATCTGCCCATATCACCAGTGGACGTATGATCTGGACGGTCACCTGCTGCTTTGGCGTGGAATGCAAGACGGATTGGATAAGTCTCAATTGGGGCTCCATCCGGCGCACGCGCGCGAAGTGGAGGGGCTGATCTTCATCAGCCTGGCCAAGGAACCACCGGATTTCGGGCCGGTTTACGAGACATTTGCCCTCGCGGCGCGGCCGCAGGGGTTGGCGCGGGCCAAGATCGCAAAGCAGATGGACTTCAATGTAGCCTCCAATTGGAAGCTGGTGTGGGAGAACAATCGCGAGTGCTACCACTGCAATGTCAACCACCCCCAGTACACCAAGGCCAATTTTGACCACTATGACGCCGACGACACGATCGAGCGCATCGCCACGCAGATCGCCGCCGTCACGGCCCGGAGCGAGGCCAAGTGGTCGGAGCAGGGCCTTGCCGTTACCCGACATGAGCCCGGGCTCACTGAGTTCCCCGACCCCGATAACGGAATCTGGTGGTCGGCCAATCGAACGCCTTTGGTGGACGGATTTGTCACAGAATCTCTGGACGGCAAGCAGGTGGCGCCGCTCATGGGCGCGTATACTGAAGCCGCGGATGTTGGCACGCTGCGCCTGCGCATGCTGCCAAACTACTGGAACCACAACAGCTGCGATCACAGCGTCGCCGTCCGCCTGACGCCCGACGGCCTGTATAACACGAAGATTCAAATGACCTGGCTTGTGGATGCGAAAGCAGAAGAAGGCAAGGACTACGATCTTGAGAAATTGCTGCCCTTCTGGCTCTTCACCGCCGAGCAGGATTGGCAGATCTGTGTCAACCAGCAGAAGGGAGTCAACTCCCGCGCCTATGTTCCCGGGCCCCTTTCGACCTACAAAGAGTACAACCTGGACCGGTTCTTACGTTGGTATTTGAATGAGATGAACGCCGCGATCGGCTAGATTGGCACAATGACCTTCGAGCCGCCTTCTTATGTGGGCTTTGGCATGCTAACGCCGGTGGTGATCGCCGTCGTGGATGAGCTGCCGGAGCACAACACAGGCGCGGTCATCAAGGAGGTCAGCGAATTCATCTTTGATGATGCCGCAATCGTTGCGTGCCTGCTGCGGCAATGGGACATACCCTCCGCCATTATTGGCAGCGCGGTGGGGGATGATGCGCGCGGCCATAGACTGGCGAATCAACTTCAAGAGTGGGGCGTCCAGTCCGATGTGCGCTTCACCCGGGAATATAAGACGCCATTCGAAGTAGACGTCTCCGACAGGCTTGGCGCCCGCACCTATTTCTGGCAGCGATCACCGCAGATTCTTTCCACCCTTGATTCCGCGGATCTATCGCTTCTTCAGGAGGCGCGCATACTCTACGTTGATTGGTATGACGGGGATCACATCCTCCGTGCGATGGATGAGGCCGAACGGCTGGGCCTCCCGGTTTTCCTCAATTTCGAACATGGACACGTCGATACGGAGCTGCTGCAGCGCTACGGCAGCCGCGCTTCTATCTGTCAGGCTGTGACCGATGCCGCCCAGCTCGGTCACGAACCTCCTCTCGAGGTTGCCCGCAAACTGCAGCGCATGGGGATCGAGACTGCCATCATCACGCTGGCGGGAGAAGGTTGCGTGGCGCTTCGGGGAAACGAAGCCATCCGTGTGTATGCTCCCCACGTGGAGGCCGTCGATGGGTGCGGTGCCGGCGCCACCTTCTCTGCCGGTTACATCTATGGCCACCTCAATGGCTGGAGCTTCCGTGATTGTCTGACCTTCGCCACAGCTGCTGCCTCGCTCAAGGTAACTCGAGCTGGCCTTGAGATGTTTCCGGTGGAAGACATAGTCGCAGCCGCCGCCAAGCTTCGGCTCGAACACATGCAGCTGGCCCAATCTGATCTAGGTGGGGTGTAGTCCGTGACCGAATTTGCGACCCTTCTCTCTTTGCAGCAGGTCGAGCAGGTGCACGCGGCCTCGCTTGAGATTCTTGAAGACGTCGGGATCCTCGTACGGCATCCCAAGGCCAGAGAGGTCTTCCAGAAGCATGGCTGTGTGATTGAAACCGCAACCCAGATCGTGAAATTCCCGAGGAACGTCGTGGAGGAGTTCCGCAAGATGATGCCACCCACGTTCACTTTCTTGGGACGGGACCCCAAGTATGACCGCACGATCCCCGGGGACGGGCCGTTGATCGTAACGGGGAGTTCCGCGCCTGATCTTATCGATCCAGCAACTGGCCTCGAACGACGCTCACGTTCTGATGATATCGCTCGCATCGCCCACCTCATCCAGGAACTGCCAGGCTACGATGTGTTCTCGGTCTCCACCCTGGCCGAGGACGCTGGCCCCGGTCAGTTCACTCTGGCGCGCCTGTATCCTGCACTCAAGCACTGCCTGAAGCCCGTCCGCATCACCAGTCGAGACCTGGAAGACGCAGCCTCCATTCTCAAGCTCGGGAGCCTGATCGCAGGCGGCGACGCGGCTTATCGTGCACATCCCTTCATCACACACCATTTTTGCCCGGTGGTCTCGCCCCTGACGATGGACAAATCCTCCACCGAAATGCTGATGTTCTTCGTCGAGGCGAACTGGCCCGTCTACCCGAGCATCGTGCCGAATGCCGGCCTTACTTCCCCCATGGCGATGGCCGGGACGCTTGCCCAGGGCAATGCCGAATTCCTCGCGGCCGCCATCCTGATGCAAATGGTCCGACCGGAGACTCCGCTCATTTATGCCACGCTGCCCACAGTTGCGGACATGCGCTCCGGCGCCTATGCCTCGGGCGGCATTGAGTGCGGCATGCTTCATATGGCTTTTGCGCAGATGGCCCACTTCTATAACGTCCCCTGCGGCGGGTACATCGGCCTCACCAACGCGAAGATCAACGATGCGCAGTCCGGCTATGAGACAGGCATGTCTGCAGTTGCCGGCCTCCTGGCTGGGGTTGACATGCTGAATATGGGTGGCCTGTTGGACGCGCTCAAAGCATTCGACTTCGCCAAGGCCGTCATCGATGATGAGATCGCTCTCATGCTTAAAAGGCTCAAGCGCGGCATCGAATTCACCGATGCCGACCTTTCCCTTGATGCAATCCGCCAGGTCGGACCCGGTGGTTCATTCATGATTCACCCACAAACCGTGAAGCGCATGAAGACCACGGCCTTGCTTACGACGCTGGCAGATCGCAGTGCCCGCGCCCAATGGGAGGGAAAGGGCTCCCAGGATACCCACGCGCGCGCATTGGCGCGTGTACGCGAGATCCTGTCTCGCGCCAGCGCAGCAGTTTTCGCGCCAGATGTTGAGAGTCGCGTTCGCGCCGCATTCAAGGACCTGGTGCCCGGCGATCTTCAGATGCCGGAGGGCTGGTAGGAGACTTCCGCACATGGACAAGGATGCAGGATGAATCTCTTCTTCGCCACGGATGTGCACGGCTCAGAAATTTGCTGGAAGAAATTCATCAATGCCGGCAAGTTTTACAATGCGGATGTCATCATCCTGGGGGGCGACATGACCGGCAAGGCGATCGTGCCGATCGTTGCCCAAGCCGGAGGCAAGCACAAAGTTACGCTCCTGGATCAAGAGCAGATCCTGGACTCGCAGGAAGACGTCGACAAGATGGTGGCCACGATACGCGACCGGGGCTACTATCCCTATGTCACTGATCCGGATGAGGTAGAGGCGATCACAAGTACCCCGGGCCGCTCCGACGAGTTGTTTCTCAAGGAGGCCCTCACCACAATGCGGCGCTGGATGGAATACGCCGACGCCAAGCTCGATGGCACTGGCATGCGCTGCTTTGTCTGCCCCGGCAATGACGATATGTTCGAAGTTGATGATGTCATCCAGCATTCAAGGCATGTCGAGCTTGTAGAAGGCAAGATCATTCAACTGGACGAGAATCACGAAATGATCAACGCCGGCTGGTCTACGCCCACGCCCTGGAACACTCACCGTGAGGAATCGGAGGACCAGCTGCGGCAGCGTATTCAAGTGATGATCGACAAGCTCAAGAACGTCCGCAACTCCGTATTCAACCTGCACAATCCGCCCTATGGCAGCGGCCTCGACGAGGCGCCGGAGTTGACGAAGGACATGCGCCCGGCCTACGCTGGTCGCTCGCTGGTGCCCGTGGGCAGCCACGCAGTCCTGGAACTGATCGACAAATACCAGCCGCTCCTCACGCTTCATGGGCACATTCACGAAGGCAAAGGCACTCGAAAGTACAAGCGCACTTTATGCATCAACCCCGGCAGCATGTACGAGCAAGGTATGTTGCACGGGGCGGTCGTCGAGCTGAAACCCGACAAGGTCGGCAATTACATGCTTACCACGGGCTGAGGGCTCATGGGATGGAGTTCCGGTCATCGAAAGGAGGCCAGCCAGCACCAACAAGCTTTCGAAGCGCATCCGGTCGAATGCAAGGCGTACGGTTGACTCGGATCCCGTGCAGGGCGGGGACAGGTACATATTGACGCAAAGGAGATTCGGATGAGCACTGCAAGCCTGTTCGTTCGAAAGGCGAGTGGGTTGGTACGTGCGTGGTCTGTCTTTGATGCATTCATATACGCCACGTTCTCCATCAACCTGATCACCCTGGGATTGTTCATCTTCTCGTATTGTTACTACCTGGGCGGCAGCCTTGCCACAGGTGTGGTCCTCGGCGCCGTCTTCACCATCTTCGAAGTGATCGTGTATGCCAGCCTGATATCTGCGATGCCGCGGGCCGGCGGTGATTATGTATGGCAGAGCCGCATCCTAAACCGCGGCCTTGGCTTCGTACTCTCGGTGACAGGCTGGTGGTTCATCCTGTGGCTGTGGACGCCTCTCTACGGCCAGATGCTGGCCTATGAAGTCTACACTCCGCTGCTGGCCATCGCCGGGCTGAAGGACGCCGCGCTGTGGTTCACGACCAGCCAGGGACTGCTGGTTGCCATGTTGTCGGTGTGCTTGATCGTATTCATTTACATCGCGATCGGCATGCGCTGGTACGCCCGGATCCAGAAGTTCTGCTTCTGGGGCGGGCTGATCGGCCTTGCCCTCGTGTTCCTGCTGCTCCTGTTCGGCAACAATGCAACCTTTGTGGCGAACTTCAATGAGTTGGCGCCTAGATTCGGATCCACCGTTGAGGATGTTCACGCCGCAACCCTGGCGGCGGGCGAGGCCGCAGGAACCGTGGCAGGACCGCTGTGGCCGCTCGGGATCGGCGTGAGCCTTCTGCTTGTCCCGATGCTGACCTTCTTCAACTTGTGGCCGAACTGGGGATCCACCCTCTATGGTGAGGTCCGCGGCGCCTCGGATTACAAGCGAAATTTCTGGGGTATGGCGGCTGCAGTGATCGTGACGACCGTCGGCGCATTGATCTTCTTTGCGCTGATCGCCAAGACGATCGGGTGGGACTTCTACAACAAGGCAAACGGAGCTTTTTGGAACTATACCTTTGGGTACGTAACCGATCCGTCCCCGCTGCCGATCTGGCCGTATCCGGCGCTGTTTGCCGCCTTCATGGTCAAGAGCCCCGTCATCCAGTTCATCGTGATCCTGCTCATGAGCCTGTGGTGGTTTGGCTGGTCGGGCACCCTGTTCCTGAGCTCGACGCGCGTGATCTTCGCGGCCTCAATCGACCGCATGCTGCCTGAGTGGGTCTCCCGGATTGAGCCTCGAACGAAAACACCTTTGAACGCGCTGCTCTTAATGGTGATCCCGGCGGCGATCATCTCGTATCTATACGCCAACAACATCTTTAGCATGCGAACACTCGCACTGGATGCGACGGTGGTGATCGCCATCACGTTCCTCGGGACGACCATCGCGGCTACCATCATGCCCTGGCGCGCCAAGGACGTCTTCGACGGGTCGCCCATTTCCAAGATCAAGGTGCCAACCTGGTTGGGCTGGATCGTGCTGCTGCTCTTCGCCGCCGCGGCCGTGTATCTGATCTACCTGTCCTTCCAGTATGCCAGTACCATCCTCTTTGGGATCGGCGCCCTGTCTCCGGATGCGACGACCTGGTTCGTGGTGATCCTGCTAGGCATCCTCACGGTGATCAATGCGGGCATCCTGCTGTGGATACTCTATTACGTGGGGCGCAGGGTTCTGGGCGGATCCGCTATGCCGCTGGTGACTTTGGCGGGCCTGGTCTTCCTGGCCTTCCTGGATTGGCTGCTGGTGGAATGGTTCTGGGATCCGCACGTGCTTCCGGAGGCTCTGCCGGCCGTCGGCACCTATGCCATCGGCTGGTCAAACGTGAGTTCCATGGTGTTCATGCTCCTGAATTACGTCGTTGCCGCAGCGATCTACTTCGGCTTCAGCGCCTACCGCAGGCGCCAGGGGATCAACGTCGACAAGATCTACAAGGAGATTCCGGTCGAGTGATTGCCGCGACCGGTACTGGAACTCGGGGAGGGCGGCCGATCCCGTCCTCCCACGTTCCCAGCCAGTGGCCGTTGGCGCCCTGCGTGACAATCCTCAATTGACTGCAAGGTACGCCGATGCTACAATCGTACGAAATATCACAGGACGAGGGGGTGATTGAGCAGTCGTCGCTGGCCGCGCATGCTCGAGGAGAATGCCTGAGAAGTGACCAGGCACCTTTGGAACGGAGGCGCAAAGGGAAGATACCACTCGGGAACACGGATCGAGATTACCTGACACGAAACGTAAGGAGATAAGGAGAGATATGCGCACCAACAAGGTCGTTTTCTCGCTTTTGACAATCTTGATCGTGACGTCGTTCGCGCTCTCCGCGTGCGGCTCCGGCACCGCGGCCGGCGTCGATGTAGCCAAAGGCTATACCGGCACAGTGGTGAAGAGCGTGCCGCAGGACCTGGTTGCAGCCTGCAAGGCTGAAGGGATGATGACCATCATCGCCACGCCACCCGACTGGGCAAACTACGGCGAGATCTTCGCGGACTTCCAGGAGACGTCGGGCGTCAAGATCAACTCACTTGATCCAAACGCCGGATCTGCTGACGAGCTCGCGGCCATTGAGGCCAACAAGGATAATAAGGGTCCTCAGGCCCCCGACATAGTTGATGTCGGCTATGCTTATGGCAAGACCGGCAAGGATGCCGGACAGTATCAGGCCTACAAGGTCTCGACTTGGGACAAGATTCCCGATACTCTCCTGGGCCTTCAGGCCAAGGATCCGGACGGCTTCTGGACAGGCGGCTACTATGGCGTGATGGCCATCCTTTCGAACGATGCCGTGGTGCAGAATCCGCCCGCTACCTGGGAAGACTTGCTTAAGCCCGAGTACAAGGGGCAGGTAGCACTGAGTGGCGACCCACGCAGCTCCAACCAGGCCATCCAGTCTGTCTTCGCGGCGACGTTGGCGAACGGCGGCTCATTGGACGATGCGCAGCCCGGCCTGGACTACTTCAAGAAAATGAATGATGCCGGCAACTTCGTTCCCGTCATCGCCAAGCCTGGCACCATCGCTCAGGGCGCGACACCCATCGTGTTAACTTGGGACTACCTTGGTTTCGGCTACAAGGATAGCTTCGCAGGAAATCCTGCTGTTACGATCTCCTATCCCTCGCCGACCATCGCCAGCATGTACGTGCAGGCGATCAGCGCTTACGCGCCGCATCCCAATTGCGCCAAATTGTGGATGGAAGTGCTCCATTCAGATGAGGGTCAGTTGGCCTGGATGAAGGGCTATGCCCACGGTGTCCAGCAGGCGGACTTGGAATCCCGCGGGGCCATTCCCGCCGATCTGAAGGCAAAACTCCCCGCTTCCAGCGCCTTCTCTTCGGCCGTTTCGCCAAGTGGCGATCAGTTGGCCGCGGCAAAGACCCTAATCACCGCGGGTTGGATGACGACTGTGGGTGTCGAAATTCCAACGGCTGCTCCGTAAGCGTCGGTGACGGTTTGAATAGCGTAGAGCGGGGCGCGCCCACAGCGCGCCCCGCCTCCCCCAACTTCTCGTGGGCGTGGCTTGGGCTGACGCCATTCTTCTTGTTTGCCTTGCTTTTCCTGCTGTATCCGGCATCAATTCTGGGCGTCCGAAGCTTTCAGGATACCAAGACCCACGCCTTTACGCTCAAGTACATCGCCGAATTGCTCAGGGATCCATACCTCCTCGGAGCATACTGGATCAGCATAAAGATCAGCGCGTTAACAGCTTTCGGCGGCGGTATCTTCGGTTTTCTGCTGGCGTTCGCGGCCATCCGGGGCGGATTACCGAGGTTCATGCGTTCCAGCCTTATGACGTTCTCCGGGGTGGCATCCAACTTCGCCGGCGTTCCGCTGGCCTTCGCATTCATTGCCCTGCTCAGCCCACAGGGTGAATTGACACACTTGCTTACTCGCCTGGGATACAACCCGTATTTTCACGGCTTCACGCTGTACACGTTTTGGGGGCTCAGCATCGTCTATATGTATTTCCAGTTCCCATTGATGGTCCTCATCATCGCTCCGGCCATCGACGGCTTGCGCCAGGAATGGCTCGAGGCGGCTGAGAATCTCGGCGCAAGTGCCTTCCAGTATTGGCGTTACGTCGCGTTGCCGATCCTCTTACCCGCGATTGTCGGAACCATGATCTTGTTGTTCGGTAATGCTTTTGGCGCATTCGCCACGGCCCAAGCTCTGACCGGCGGCCAGATCAACCTCGTTACCATCGTCATCGGGTCACAGCTTCGAGGCGACATTCTGGCTGACCCGGGCTTGGGATACGCGCTGGCACTTGGCATGGTCTTCATCATGGTGCTGGCTATCGTCGCCAGAACAATCCTCCAGCGGCGCACGGAAAGGTGGTTGCGGTGAGGCAGGGCGGCAAGGCCTGGGCATGGTTTGTGATGATCCTCGGGATCCTGTATTTCTTCCTACCGTTGGTCGCCACCTTCCTGTTCTCGTTGCGCGCGAAATTGGGCGTACTGAGCTTCAGGGCTTATGAAAACATCCTTACCGATCCGGACTTCGTTTACAGCTTTGGCTCGTCGGCCATTTGGGCGGTCTTCACCATCATTGTCGGGATACTGATTTTTGTGCCCACGGCGTACCTCATACGTCTGCGGCTGCCTCAGTTCCGCACGCCAGTCGAGTTCATCACGCTGCTGCCGTTCGTCATCCCGGTTATCGTGTATGTATTTTCCCTGGTGCGGACCTTCAGTCGACCTCCCCTACTTATCGTGAACAGTCCGGTCGTGCTCATTGCGGCCTATACGGTGGTCTCCATGCCATACATGTATAGCGCCGTGGATACCGGCCTTCGCGCTATCGACGTGCGGACACTGACGGAGGCCGGGCAGAGTCTGGGTGCCGGCTGGGGAGCGATCTTATTCAAGATTATTCTTCCCAATATCCGCGTTGCGATCTTAAGCGGCGCATTCATCAGTTTTGCCATCGTCATGGGGGAGCTTATTCTTGCCCAGTATCTAGTCAAACCGGCGTTCGCGCCTTACATGGCCTTTCTGATGCAGCAGAAGGCCTATGAACCGGCGGCCCTTGCGATCATAAGTTTTGGCCTTACGTGGTTGGCCATGGGGATCATTCAGGTGATTGGACGCGGCACGCAGGCGCAGATGGCCGGCGGACACTAATTGGCGTCAGGACGACTCGATATGACACACCTTGCACTCACGAACGTTTCCAAGAGCTTCGGCGACAATCAGGTTGTTCGCGATTTCAATCTGGATGTGAAGAAAGGTGAATTCGTCTCATTCCTGGGCCCGTCGGGCTGTGGCAAGACGACGACCTTGCGAATGGTCGCGGGCTTTGAGATCCCTACCACGGGCAGGGTGATACTGGACGATGCCGATATTACGAACAAAGCTCCAAATCAGCGCAACGTCGGCATGGTGTTCCAGTCCTATGCCTTATTCCCTAACATGACGGTTGGCCAGAACATCGGTTTTGGCCTGCAGATCCGCCGGGAAAAGGCCAGCGCTATCAAGGAACGCGTCGCAGAGATGCTCACTTTGATCCACCTCGAAGGCCGGGGCGATAGTTATCCTTACCAGCTTTCGGGCGGCCAGCAACAGCGCGTTGCCCTTGCCCGGGCCTTGGCAAATCGCCCTCAGGTGCTGTTGCTGGATGAACCTCTCTCCGCGCTGGACGCAAAGATCCGGGTCAGTTTGCGCGCCGAGATCCGCGCCATCCAAAAGAAGCTCGGCATCACGGCAATCTACGTGACGCACGACCAGGAAGAAGCCCTGTCGATTTCCGACCGGATCGCAGTAATGTATGATGGTCGGATTGAACAACTCGGAACCCCATTCGAGATATACAATTTCCCGTCGACCGCCTTTGTCGCCAGCTTCGTTGGGACGCTCAATACCGCAGAGGCCGAAGTTGTCGATCCAAAGGCGCACATTCTGCGACTTGAGGGGCAGCAATTGCAGGCCGCGCACGGACTCGATGAGAAACGGGCTGGCGAGAAGATCCGCATCGCTATTCGGCCTGAGCGCTTCAACTTCGCCGCGGAAGAGCGCAAAGACAACATCATCGACTGTACTATCGAGAACATCACCTTCCTGGGATCGGTAGTTCGTGTCCAGGTCGCCATTGGATCCCAGAAGTTCTTCATGGACACGTTCAACAATCCGTTCCTGGAGCTTCCCGCGATCGGCTCCAAGACACAGATCACTTGCTCGCGTGAAGCTGTCCTGGTCCTGACTCACTGATCCGCC
>DATDCZ010000184.1:0-5345 GCA_036524055.1 Anaerolineales bacterium
TGGACCATCGAAGGCGCCGAGGCGGTCATCGGCGAAGCCGAGGCGATCGACGGACTCCTGGGTCTTGTCAACAAATCCCTGGTGAATGTCACCGAACGCCTGGGCGCGTCGCGCTACGATTTTCTGCAGACGATCCGTCAATATGCAATGGAGAAGCTGCTCGAATCGAACGAGGCCGGGGAGACTCACGCCCGGCACGTGGAGCACGTTCTGGAAATCGTCACTGAGATCGCGCCGGATACATCCGGGGCGCCGCGCTTCGCCTGGTTCGACCACATGGAGGTCGAACACGACAACTTGCGGGCCGCCCTGGAATGGTCGGCGGCGCATAGTCCGCCCCAGGCGGTACAGCTGGGGGTCGTCCTGGGCGACTTCTGGCTGGCGCGGGACTACTACACCGAAGCCCAGGCGTGGTGCCAGACGATCCTGGCTGGCAGCGAGGGGTTGACGGACCTGGCAAGCGCGCGAGCAAACCTGTATGCAGTGCTGGCCCAGGCCGCCATCTACATGGGCGATCACAAGTCCGCCTATCCGGCAACCGTGAGTGGGGCGGCCCTGGCCGAGCAGGCGGGCGACAACGCTGCACAAATGCGCCTGTATGCGCTGATGGGGCTGTCGTGCATGTACCTGGGCGACTTTGCGGCCTCCATGGCGGCGCTCGACCGGGGCGAGGCGCTCGCGCGCCAGACCGCCAGCGCGCGCGACCTTGCGATGATGCTGATCTTCCGCATCCAGGCTAACTACTTTGCCGGTAGCATCGAGCAGATGCAAGCCTACGCGGCAGAAGCCGAGGCATTGACGATGGTGGAGGCGTGGCACTGGTCCAACACGACACTGGACTTTGCTTTCGCCCGGCTATCGGGTCTGCTCGGAAATGTTGAAAGGGCGCGCGTCCTGTTCAAAAGAACCGCAGAGGCCGCGGAAGAGTCGGGCAACGTGCGCCTGGTGATCTCATGTCAGAGCGAACTGGCGCACATCCTGCGCCGGCGCGGGGACGAGGATGAGGCGCTCCGGCTGTATGCAGAGGTGCTGCCGAGGTGGAGGGACCTGGGTCATCGCTCGGCGTTGGCGCACGAGCTGGAATGCATTGCCTTCATTTTGAGTCATAAGGAGCAGCCGGAGCACGCCGTGACTCTGCTGGGAGCGGCGGAAGTGCTGCGCGCGGCAGCCAAGGCCGCGATGACGAAACCGGAGCAAGCAGAATATGATCAGGTGCTTTCTGTGCTGCACACGGGCGTGGAGCAGAATAGGTTCAAGGAACTGTGGGATGCGGGTCGTGCCCTGGACGTGGACCATGCCGTCGAATACGCGCTGGAGGCCGCAGGCAAGACGCCCTGAGGCGAGCGGTGTACGCGGAGAATCGGCCGCTCCAGCCCTCGATCCAGAATCAGCAAAGGGCCCGGAGGCCTCAACGACCTCCGGGTTCTGATTCATCCGCTTGCGGCTATGGCTTCAGGACCCACTCGCGAGCCCAATCGTAGCTGGGCCCCTCGCGGCACTGGTCCTCAAAGAACTTGAGTGTGAGCGTGTCTCCGCCGGACGACCAGATCATGGTTGCCGGCGCGTTGAGGCAGGGTGAGTCCGGGTTGAGCTCGGTGAGCGTGATCTTGTCCCCGTTGACCACATACGTCCCCGTGGCGACCCTGCCGTCATAGTAGGCGCTGACAAAGGTCCCGTCGTCCGCAAGAGTGAATTGCGTGATCCGGTCGGTGGGGGACGGCTGCAAAGCCTCGTAATCACCCGTTGGAAAGGTCTGAGTTGTGCAGGCCGCGGTCATGACGAGTACCGCCAATGCAGCGATAAACAATGCTTTGAGTCTCATGTCATCTCTCTCTCAGAAGATCTGATGGTCCGGAGCATGACCCAACACCTTCCGCCCTGGGACTGGACGCACACAGGCGGGCAGCAGTGCCCGCCTGTGTCAGGAATGCCTGATCAGTATACCCTGCGAGGAGGATGACGGAGCCGCTTGTTGCACCATTGCGCACAATCGGCCGGCCTCGATGCGGGCACTGCCGAGCGCATGTCGAAGGTTGGGCTCACCAAGGATTTCCGGTTAGACTGTGCGCTTCAGTCTACGCAGACAGCCTGAGCGGAGGCTTGTTGCTGCCCAGACGCTGAGCGCCTGACCATCAGGAAAACGCGATCTTAGAGGTGGAGGATACATGTACTACGACCAACAAGAGTTCGACGTACGCTGCGAATGGGGAGAACGCGGTGTGGCCGTCCTGGCCCCGATCAGCGATGTGGTCATCATCGTGGATGTGCTGTCGTTCTCGACCAGCGTGGATATCGCAGTCCAGCGAGGGGCCGTGGTGTTTCCATATCGATGGAGGGACAACTCTGCCGTCGCCTATGCAGCCTCGGTCAAGGCAGAGCTGGCTGACCCACAGCGCGCGAAGAGCGAATACTCGCTGTCACCCGAATCGCTAACGCAGATTCCGTCGGGCACGCGCATCGTGCTGCCTTCACCCAACGGTGCGACATTGACGCTCGCGGCCAAGCCCACCCCGGTCCTGGCAGGTTGCCTGAGAAACGTCCGAGCAGTGGCTTCGGCGGCGACGAAGTACGGTAACAAGATCGCGGTGATCGCCGCCGGAGAGCGCTGGAAAGATGACCAGACTCTGCGGCCAAGCTTTGAGGATCTGATCGGCGCGGGCGCTATCATCAGTCACCTGCCGGGGAGTCTTTCCCCGGAGGCCGCTAGTGCAGCGGCGGCTTTTCGGGAAGTCCAATCTGACCTCGGCAAGCACCTACGCCAATGCGGCTCCGGCAAAGAACTCATCGGGCGCGGTTTCCCGGAGGATGTGGAGCTGGCATCGCAGCAGGATGTCAGTGAGGCTGCGCCGACGTTGATCCGGGATGCATTCGTGCGTCCCGAATCGGGCTAGGAGCAATCCCATGACAACCACTTCTTTCACCCGGTTTGCAGGATGGTGTGCGTATGCCGCGGCGGCCGCGACCGTCCTGGGCCTCATCACGCTCATCGGATTCTTCATATTTGGAGGCGCACTGGGGTTGATCAACGACCTGCTCAGCATTGTCAGCGCACTAACGGGCATCGCCCTAATAGTGCAACTGCATGCCATGCATCGACGAGCAAGTCCCGCATTAAGCTCCGCGGGGCTCGTCCTGGGCGTGCTCGGCGGGCTGCTGTCCGCGTTCGTGCAGACGCTGCTGGTGCTGGGGGTGATCGTCTATGAGCAGACGGCGATACTCTCCCCGGCTGGATTCTCGATCTTCGGTGCTGGGTTGGCGCTGTTCAGCGCGCTTTCACTGTCGCAGGGTGTGCTGCCGCGGCGGCTCGGGGTTTGGGGGCTGATCGGCGGCGCGGGGTATGTGCTGCTGATCGTGGGCATTGCTCTGGGCGGCCTCGAACACCCGGTGACTGGGATTGGCGGGTTCCTGGCGGCCATCTTCTATACGATGTGGACAATTGGATTTGGAGGCCACTTGCTGAGAGGGCACGGCTGAGGGACCTCACGCCATGGCCCCTTCTCCCGTGCGAGAGGGGGTACGCGATCCCAAAGAAAGGGTCACGTGATCACCTGACCCTTTTCTCTTATCGTGAGGCTGGTGCATGGAGCGCCCGGGGCACCTGCTGCAACGCCGCTAATTGTCCTCGAATTCATCTATCGCCGAATGCGTATGCCGAAGTAATCCGGGGGAGTTCCCGCGCGAGCCAACTACCAACTATGATTGGCGCCATGGCAACCGGGGGGCGTTTCGAGACGCCTTGGGCGCCGCTGCAGCGAGTGCTGACGATCGTGCTCATCGGGCTTTCGGTGGCGATCGTGCTGGATCAGGCGAACCCGCTCACGACACCGATGGGGCGCGATTCGGGCGTCTTCGCATACATCGCCAGCCACCTTCTGCGAGGCGACACGCCGTATGTGTTCGCCTGGGACCACAAGCCTCCGCTCATCTACTTCATCAACGCCGCGGCCCTGCTGCTCGGGAGCGGTTCGAGGTGGGGCATCTGGGCGATGGAACTGATCTGGCTTTCGGGAGCTTTCCTGGCGGGGTTTGTCGCGCTGCGGAGGCGCTATGGTTGGGCCGCGGCGTTGGCGGGCTGTGGAGCTGCCCTGGTGGCGCTGAATCGAATGCTCTTCGGCGGCAACTTCACTGAGGAGTATTCGCTGCTCTTCAGCTTTGTCTCGCTGTGGCTTTTCGGCCACATACTGGATGAACCAGACTCGCTCTGGCCGCATGCGGGGTTGGGACTGGCCCTGGCGTTCACCATACTCCTCCGACCGAACAACGCCGGAGTCCAGATCGCGGTGCTGCTGACCGAGGCGCTGATCACCATGCCGAAGATCGGCTGGCGGTCAGCGAGGGCGGCGCTGCTCTGGACTGGGGCGGGCCTGCTTGTGCCGCTAGTCGGCGTCTCAGCCTATTTCGCCGCACGGGGCGCATTCACCGAGTTCGTCGAGGCTTCTTTCATATATAACCTCGCCTACAGCAGCCATATGGATCTGGCGGGGGCACTACGGGCAGGCGCGGCCGGATTGAGGCTGACGGCGATCGTCGGTGCCGCGGGACTGGCACTGGGCACATTCCGGCTCAGGCGACAGGTGCAATCCCGGAACGTGGATCCATGGCTGGTGTGGTTGGCTCTCGACGCGATCATTGAGCTGCTCTTCAGCGCACTCTCGGGCCGCAATTTCGTGCATTACTTCATCTGCTGGCTGCCAGCACTCGCAGTGGCTGTGGCGTATCTGGTGAGTGAGTCGCCGCGCGCCTGGCAAGAGCGGGTGGAACGCGCCGCGACCGCCGCTCTCGTGATGACAATCCTGCTGGTATCGGCCGCAGCGTGGCAGCCGCTTGGGAGATATGCGACAACGTTCGAGCGCCTGGTCTCCGCGCGGGCGCTGCTGGAGAAGAACGACTCAGTGAGCAAGTACGTCAACGCGCACACGAGTCCCGACGAGACGGTGTTTGTGTGGGGAGGCGAGGTCTCCATCAACTTCCTGAGCCGGCGGGGCGCTCCCACGGCGCAGATCTTGTACGGCAAACTCGTGGACACACCCGTCACGGAGAAGCTCGGCGAAGAGTTCATGCGTGACATGCAGGGGAGCCCGCCAAGGCTCATTGTGGACCGCGGTCTCAAGACCATGGTACCGCTCACAGCCGCGGACCCGGTGGCGTGGTCGGAGGCGCACGGTATCTTCCCCCAACCGCACATTGAAGATTTCTTCGGGTTCCTTCACGGTCGCTACACCCTGGCTGCAAGAGTCTCCGACATGGACATCTATGTGCTGCAGATCGATGAGCTGCCGTGCGAATGCCACTGATTCGCGGCCCGTATAATCCCCGTCATGGCTGACGAGTCATATCGCGGAACC
>DATDCZ010000185.1:0-6774 GCA_036524055.1 Anaerolineales bacterium
GACTTCGCAAAAGCAGAGTAGGTGATGAGCTTCATAATGTGTGCTTTCTGCGGCGCATCTCCGGAGGCGTGAGCCTAGAGGTTGCCGCGCTCTTCCTGTTCGAGCTCGAGGGCTTCAAACAATGCCTTGAAGTTGCCCTTGCCAAAGCTCTGCGAGCCCCGCCGCTGGATGACCTCGACGAACATCGTGGGGCGATCCTGAATGGGCTTGGAGAAGATCTGCAGCAGGTAGCCCTCGTCGTCCCGATCAACCAGGATCCCCAGGTCATGGATGGCCCTCATGTCCTCCTTGATGCTTCCCACCCTGGCAGGCAGGATGTCATAGTATGTCTCTGGTACGCGCAGGAACTCGACGCCGTTGGCCCGCAATTGCCCGACCGTCTTGATGATATCGCTGGTGATCATGGCGATGTGCTGCGCGCCCGGGGTGAGGTAGTAGTCCAGGTACTCCTCGATCTGACTCTTCTTCTTGCCTTCGGCGGGCTCGTTGATCGGGAATTTGACGCGGCCGTTGCCATTGGACATGACTTTGGACATCAGCGCCGAATACTCAGTGGAAATGTCCTTGTCGTCGAAATGCAGCAGCTGCCGGAACCCCATCACCTGGTGGTAGAACTTGACCCACTCATTCATTTTTCCGAGTGGGACGTTGCCAACAATGTGATCGACGGCAGCCAGGCCCGTGGAGGCGGCTTCCTTGTCCGTGATGGGTCTATACGTGGGTGCGAACGCGCCCTTGTAGTCGCCACGGTCTACAAAGACGTGCAAAGTCTCGCCATATGTGTGGATGGCTGCGGTACGGTAGATGCCGTATTCGTCCTTTTGCTCACGCGGCGACCAGGCCGACCGGCCTCCGCGCGAGGTCGTTTCGTGCCACGCCTTCTCCACGTCATCCACCTCGAGGGCGATGACTTTCACGCCATCGCCATGCACCAGGTGGTGAGCGGAAATCTCACTGGTGGGGGAGTACCCTGCAGAGACGACGAATCGGGCCTGGCCCGATTCCAACACATAGGATGCGAATTCGCGGTTGCCTGTCTCCAGCCCGGAATATGCCACGGGTCGAAAGCCAAACGACTTCCACCAATAGTGCATGGCATGCCGGGCATTGCCCACGTAAAAATGGACGTGGTCAATGGCCTTGATCTGGAGGAAGTCCGCCTCCTCCGTCATGGGCCGGGAATCCATCTTGGGCGCGGTTTTCGCCGCCATCTTGGTCATGCTCTCTCCTTCCTCGGCCGCCATCGCACACCGACAGAGTGTTCTGCGACACCGGCCTGCCTCTGATCTCTAAAGTTTCGTGCGGAGGATTCTACGCCAAAGACAACCCGATTGCAAACAGCGCCAAAGTACCGCCCGGACTCCGACGCCCGGTGTGTGAAATGCCTAACGATCGACGTGCCAGGAGAGCTTACTTTACCTGCGCGACCTTGCCGCCGGTCATCTCCTGAAGCTGCGCTGGTGTGAGTTCGAAGATGGCGTTGTGAGTCCCAGCGGCCGCCCAGATGGTCTTGTACTGAAGCAGATCCTCGTCCAGGTACGTCTCAATCACGTGCGCATGCCCGAGCGGCGGCACGCCACCGATGGCAAAACCTGTGACGGCACGGACAAAGTCCGGATCGGCACGGCCGATCGCCTCCCCCGCGTACTGACTTATGCGCGACTCATCGACTCGATTCGCGCCGCTCGTGAGGACCAGGATGGGCTTCTGCGTTTCCTTTCCCTTGAAGATGAGCGACTTGGTGATCTGGCCCAGGGAACAGCCGGCGCGGTCCGCTGCCTCCTGCGAAGTCTTGGTGCTTTCAGCAAACTCGATCACATGGCAAGGAAAACCGCGCGACGTCAGCAGGTCTTGAACACGTTGTGCCGTGGGCGAAAGGGCCATGCAGCCTCCCGGATGATAGAATTCGCGGGGGAGTATATCGTGTAATGCCGACCCACAAAGAGGTATACGAAGGACACGCTGCCCAGTACGAGGCCCTCGTCTCGCGCGAGGACCACGAGGGCAACATCCTCAAGACCATTGAAAGCATCGGGCCGATCGCGAACCAGGATGTAATCGATCTTGGCGCAGGGACGGGTCGCCTGGCGGGCCTGCTTGCGCCACAAGCGCGCAGCGTGCTCGCATTCGATCTCTCGCCGCACATGCTGACCGTGGCTCGCGACAAGCTCCGGGGAGGCGATGTGCCCGTCCAGCGGCTTGCCGCAGCTGCTGACCACCGGTATCTTCCGCTGGCAGCCGGGACCGCAGATGTAGTCGTCTCCGGGTGGAGTGTGAGCTACGTAGCCATCTGGCACCCGGAAACGTGGCGGGTGGAGGCAGACGCGTGGTTGGCGGAGGCTGCTCGCGTCTTGCGCAAAGGCGGGCGCGTAATTCTGTTCGAGTCGCTGGGTACTGGCAATGAACAGCCTGTGCGGCTGGCCCACCTGGAAAACTTCTACGATTGGCTGGATGAGCAGGAGTTCTCCAAAACCTGGATCAGGACCGACTATAGGTTCGAGACTGAGGAAATCGCAGACCAATTGTCGGGCTTCTTCTTCGGGGAGGAGATGAAGTCCAAAATCAACCGAGGGACATCCATCACACTGCCGGAGTGCACTGGCGTATGGTGGCGGACACTCTAGGATCAGGCAGTAAATACAGAATCAGGCGGCTTCTTCGCGGATGAAGGTGCCGTCGCGAAGTTCGTTCAGGGCCTGCTGAATTTCCTCGCGGGTGTTCATGACGAACGGGCCGTACGGCGCGATGGGCTCTCTGAAGGGCTGCCCAGACACGAGCATAAACCGGACGGGGCTGCTTTCAGTGCGCACACGCACAACATCGCCAGGTCCGAACTTGAGCATTCGGACTGCGCTCACCGTTTTGTCTCCAAACTCGGCCTCGCCCTCAAAGACGTAAGCAAGGACAGTGTGATCCGCAGGCAGAGCCTGTGAGAACTCCGTATTGGGGGCCAATTGGGCATCCAAATACACGGGCGCGGCCGCGATTTGTGTTACCGGCCCGGTGATGCCGTGTGACGTGCCCGCGACGACTCGAAGCTTGAGTCCGCCATCTTCATACGCCGGGATCTTTTCAGCAGTGACCTCCTGGTAGCGCGGTGTAGTCATCTTGAGTTTGGCTGGGAGGTTT
Source organism: Anaerolineales bacterium (assembly GCA_036524055.1). GTDB lineage: Bacteria > Chloroflexota > Anaerolineae > Anaerolineales > Villigracilaceae > Fen-1038. The sequence continues at coordinate 3,130 of DATDCZ010000185.1, forward strand.
ACCCACAGCTGGAAGCCATAAATGGCGCCATTGGGCCCCCTGCGCGGCATCTCCTCATGCAGGATGCCGCGTCCGCTGGTCATCCATTGAACATCACCCGGGCCGATCAAGCCGCTGTTGCCGAGGCTATCGCGGTGCTGCGTTGACCCTTCCAGCATGTACGTTACCGTCTCGATGCCGCGGTGCGGGTGCATCGGAAAACCGAGAATGGGCCCCTCGATAGGATCGTTGAAGGCAAAATGGTCGAAGAGCAGGAACGGATCGAACTCGTTGCTGGCTCGCGGCGCGATTGAGCGGCGCAAGAGAACGCCTGCCCCCTCGATCACGTATTGCGGCTCAATCTCTGTGCTAATCGTTCTGATTGTTTCCATATGCCCTTAGACGCCGAGTGCCGTCCAATCTTACGGCGGACCGAATGGCCGCCACCGTGGATGAAATACTCTGCCTGACCCATCACATCGTCAGCATGCCCGCGAGCAGAGCCGTTCGGGGGGCAAGGCTGGGAATGTGGATGTACTCCAGATCCTTCTGGTGGGCGTTCGCACCCATAGCGCCAAAGCCATCAAGAGTGGGAGCCAGGTGAGATGTCAGATTGCCGTCGGAGGCACCTCCAACCCGGGCAGCCCCTACCTCGAAGCCCAGCACGCGGGCTAAACCTTGAGCCTTCTGGAACAGATTCATCGACCCCACAGAAGGTTCCATGGGTGCACGGTTCAGGCCACCCGTGACGTCATAGCTCGTCCCGTCCAATGGCTTCAGTTCACGGATCGCGGCGTCCACGCGCTCAGCCTCCGCAAGGGTCCAGGTACGCAGATCCACGTGCACTGAGGCGCTATCGGCCACCACGTTGTTAACCGTGCCGCCTTGAATGACATTCGGCCCGAGGGTCGTACCTGCTTTGAGATCCTGGAGCTCAACGATCTGGAGAATTAGTTGAGCGGCGCTGACTACAGCATTGCGGCCGTTCTCGGGTTCCAGTCCCTGATGTGCCGCTTTACCATGAACCTCAATCGTGTAGCCTCCAACACCCTTGCGGGCGATCTTTAGATCGCCGTTCATGAAGGGGGCCTCCAGCACCAGCACAGCGTTCGCGCCGCGGGCGAGCTGCTCTATCATGGGGCGGGCAGCCTCTGATCCGACCTCTTCATCGGGGGTCAGAAGCAGATCTATGCTTGTCAAGGGCTTGCGGTTAAGGGCCTGCAGGGCGCGCAGTGCCCATAGGGCCTGAACGGCCCCGGCCTTCATATCGTACGTGCCGGGGCCAAAAGCTTTCTCCCCTTGGATTCGCCAGGTTGCATGCCATGAGCCGGCCGGATACACCGTATCGACATGGGCCAGGAGGAGTGTCCTCTCGCTGCTATTGCCTGGCACGCGAACGTGCAGCATATCGCCGGCTTCGCTTGGATGGCGACTCACGTCGGCGACGGAGGCGAACCACTTCTGGTTAACGTCCTGGACGCGATTGATGGCCGCACGATCGCGTGAGGGCGATTCGATACGGACGAGCGACTCCACGTCGCCCAGAATATCCGCGGTATGCTCTTGGAGATACGAAAGCAACTCCTGCATTCAGCCTCCGGGGCCCAGTTCAAGCATCTGTCGGGCCAGCGTGCCACCCCATGAAGGACGCCCAAGATTCAGCGGCTTCGGCGATGATATGGCAGTTATGAAACTGGCTGCCCGGTGAGCCACGGCTCAGCAGGCAGATCAAACGGTACGCATCCCGCCAAAAGGAAGGCGCCTCCAAAACTCGCTTTGATTGCTCCAACGGACGACCAGGGCGCGGCCCGCCGGTGAGTTCCAATGCCTGCCGATCTCGGCATGACAGCGCGGACCCTGGTCAGGTCGGTCATGATGACAGAACCTGCATTCCAGAGGTTGGAATTCCGTCCCGTGCAGTTCGCACAGATCGTCGCGCAAGAACGTACAACCATGCGCGGCATGCTCGTTGGTAGCGAAACCTTGTTCATCGCCTTTGAAGGCCGGCGAGAGGACGCCGAAAGCATTCCCCGCCCCCATTTCGAGCATCATACGATCCCCATATCCAGCCTCCAGGGCTGACGCGGCCTCTTCCACCGTCCACCAGCCGGGACGCCGGCAGTACGCGCGACACACCTCGCAGCTGCACTCTGGAGATGGCGGATACCGGGCGTGCAGGTCCTTCTTCTTGCTCATAGGCTCGTATGCTGGCCATGAGGACAGCCCGCCTGGACAGTCTATCGCGTTTTCCAGGGCCGAGGGCGCGGCTCAGAATCGACCCCTTCTCTCTCCTGCGATTCCTCTGCTAGGGCAGCGCAGCCGATCGTGGTTGGGTAATGAGTTCGATAAGTTTGGGGTAGACAGTTTCCGTCTGCTGGTCTGGCTGCAGCGGATCGATGAGGTCATGCGGCAGACCGAGGTCTGCAGGAAACTCATAGGTTGAGATGGATGTCGAATGGCCGCGCCAGATCTTAACGATCTGCATCGTCAGCTCGTTATTCACGGAAGGTTCGTTGCCGTTCGTGACCACAATAATGCTCTTGGCGCCTGGCGGGTCTTGCTGAGCATGTTCCCTGACCGAAAAACCAAGCCGCATGAATTGCGTGAGCGCGCGTGAGGCATACCGGGGGTAGGCGTAAGGTATGCCGCCCTCGTCCTGCTGCACAGGGTCCCACCATGTGAACGAATTAGGGAGGATTTGGAACAAATTCATGACGGGCCCGGTGGCCAATGTGGGGATCTGTTTGAAGCCAAAGGCGGGTGAGATCACAACCGCCAAATCGACATCGGAACGGTTCTGCGCGGCCCAAGCTGTGACGACCCCGCCGCCGGAAATTCCGGCGATGGTTACATGCTCGCCGAGGCCATCGGCAATGTCCAAGACCCCGTCGGCGTAAGTCGACAGCTCTTCGGCCGTCAGCAGGCTTTGCTCCGTATTGAGCCGATCGGGCAGACCGTGATGAGGAAGGGGTGCGATCAGCACGTTGTAGCCCAGGTCGAAGAAGCTCCTGCCCAACTGATCCAACTGCTGGGGGCAGGATGTGTATCCATGGACGAGCACGATGACTCTTTCGGCACTTTGGCCGTGGGTCATGAGCTTTGTCACGCAAGTGGCGCTCAGGGTTGACTCCTGGTCTGCGCGCATTACCTCCAGGCGCTGGATGGCGTCTGCGTACGTCTGCGCGGGTTCAGGATGGGCGTTCAGTCCCCAAGTGTTCCACGGGACGAATATTGATCCGAGAAGGATGAGCACGATCGCGGGAATCAGGAGCCAAGTGCGGGGTCTCCTGGCGACAGCTTTTGTTGTGTTGGTTTCCCCGTGTTCCGACATTAATAGAACCTTTCCGGTCAATATACACCGAAGGGAAGTCCAGTGCAAGCGCACCGGCGGCGACCTTCCCGATCCGGCACCAGAGGGGACACGTCAGGTCCGCAGTCGCAGGGGCGCCTAATTCGCAGTCCGCCAGGCTCCGGCAATTCGTGCGTATAATTCCCGCACCCTCTTCAGGGATGCGCCGATGCGGTAGCAGGCCGCGGCACGTCCATCTCGGCACAGTGGGGCCACGTAATGAAGCTTCCGAGTCTCACGATCTTTTTCCCGTGCTACAACGATGGCGGCACGATCGCGACCATGATCATTCGTGCCATCCAGGTCGGGGAGCTGGC
>DATDCZ010000186.1:0-5018 GCA_036524055.1 Anaerolineales bacterium
AGCTACCCGATAGAGATTGTAGTGTGCCCGATCGTACGGGAACCGGACGGGCTGGCGATGTCGAGCCGAAACGTGTACCTGAGCCCCGAAGAGCGAAAGGGAGCAACCGTCCTGTACCGGTCACTACTGGCGGCGAAGGATCTCTACGAGAAGGGAGAGCGCTCGGCCGAGGCGCTGCGGAAGCGAATGCAGGACGTGTTGGGCACAGAGCCCCTGGCAAGGGTGCAGTACGTTTCCTGTGCGGACTACGATACGCTGGACGAAGTGCAGCAGGTGAGCGGTAAGGCTCTGCTGTCCCTGGCTGTGTTCTTCGGGAAGACCCGGCTGATCGACAACGTTGTGCTGGGCGAGGAGCTCGCCGCAGATCGTCGTGGATGAGGCACCGGTTAGTCCCAGGGTTGAATTCGAATGGCGGGCCGGGTAGAAAGAGGCTCGCTTTTCTTGAAGGGGCAGCGGGGACGTCGACAAAGGATCGAGGCTCGCACAGATGGAAACTAAGTACCTGGAATTGCCATGGGAAGAGCCCGGCTGGTTGGAGCGGGCGACCACATGGATCGACGCCAGCCTTGCGCAGGCCGGACGCATACGCCTTGCCGCAGTGGAAATCCTCCACCAGAGGCCCTGGTCGACCTTCGCCCGGGTGATCACGGACAAGGGCGTTGCTTTCTTCAAGGCACCGGCGCCTCCATTCTCGAGATTCGAGGCAAGGCTGACGCAGGCGTTGGGCCGCCGGCGGCCCGATTGCACTGTGCCGCTGCTGGGCGTGGACCTCAACCAAGGCTGGATGCTCTCCGAAGAAGCGGGTGTGACCCTCAGGAGCGCCCATCCAGGTATCGAGCAGATAGCTGACTGGGAGAGGCTGCTTCCGCAGGCAGCAGAACTGCAGATCGAGATGGCGGGGCGCGTGCCGGAGCTATTGGGACTGGGCATGTTCGACCGGCGCCTCAGCGCGCTGCCGCAGCTGTTCGACGAGATTATGCAGGCCGAGGAGAATCTGCGAGTGGGACTGGAGCCTGGGCTCAAGCAGGAGGAGTACGAACGACTGTTGCGGATGGGCCCCCAACTGAAGGCATGGTGCGAGGAATTGGCGGCCCTTGGACTACCAGAGACGCTGACACATGAAGAGCTGCATGATGCCAATGTGCTGGTGAACGGCGACCGATTTATCCTGACCGACTGGAGCGACAGCAGCGTCGCCCACCCGTTCTTCCTGATGGTGGTCACGACGCGTGCGGCTGCGTACCGCCTTGAGCTGGACGAGAACGGTCCCGAGATTCGCAAACTGCGCGATGCGTACCTGGAGCCCTGGACGCGATTTGCAGGCCACGGGCAACTTGCGAGGGCACTACCCCTCGCATACCGTTTGGGGATGCTGAACCGTGCGCTCTCCTGGCACCACGGCACGGGCGCCCTGGCGCCGCGCCACAAAGAGGCGGACGCGGACGCGGTGCCGGAGTGGTTGCGGGATTTCCTGAAGGGGGATGTGCCGTTTCGGGATTGAGGATTGCCAGCGATCGCGCCCAACCCCTCAACACTGAGGACTTGGGGCAGGGTCGTGACGGGCTACCAAAGTCGGCACCGGGGCGGAGCGCGGAGACCGACCCAGATGAGTGAGAAACCCGGAATGCTATACTCGCAGGAGGCCGCGCCGGGCTGGTTTCTGGAGGATTCGAGCGAACCCGGGCGCGGGGAAACGGAGTGGGCCATGTCCGAAGCCACCTTCCATCACATCACCAAGTCAGGGAAGCTCATGCCGATGAAGACATGGGCGGAAGCGCGCGCCGCGGCCCGCAAGGGTGGGTACTTCTGGCTCGACTACGTAGAACCCACGAAAGAAGTCCTGTCGGCGCTGATCGAGCCGCTTGGCCTGCATCCACTGGCGATCGAAGACTGTACGGACAGCAACCAGATCCCCAAAATTGACGACTATCGGCGGCACACGTTCATGCTTTTCAATGCCTATCACTACGGTAAACACGCCCTCTCGATCCATGAGTTGGACGTGTTCATCGGCGCGAATTTTCTGATCACAGTGCAGCAGCGCGATGCCCGAGGTCGACCGCTGCTTGTCGGGGCCGAACACCAGGCAGAATTGCAGCGCCTGAGCATACGGCAGGGGCCCGCATTCCTGCTGCACGTCCTGTTGGATATGGTTGTGGACGGTAAGTTTATTGAGATGGAGGGCCTGGAGGAGGAGATCATCGACGCCGAGGAAGCGATCGTCGGGAACCTGCGGCAGTTTCAACCGGAGGAACTGCTGCACCTGAGGCGGGACTTGCTGTCACTCCGGAAGAGCATCTTCTATGAACGCGAGATCCTGGTGAAGATCTGCCGCAAAGACTGTCCGTATATCGGCGAGAACGCGTTGTATCTTTACCGCGACATCTACGACCACCTGGCAAAGCTGTATGAGCTCACGGAGGCCTCGCGCGACGTCGTAACGAGCCTGATGGAGATGTATCTTTCCATGCTGAACAACCAGATGGCCCACGCCTCTAATGAAACCAATGCCACGGTGCGCAGGCTGACGTTCATCACAACCATCTTCATGCCGCTTTCGCTCCTGGCGGGCATCGGGGGCATGTCGGAGTGGACGATGATGACGGGAGGACCCCCGAACTGGCGCATTGCCTACCCGCTGTTCCTCCTGGGCATGGTCGTGCTCGGGGTCGCCAACTACTATCTGCTGAAGGCGTTGGAGCGAAGAGGCGGAAGGCAACCATCTTCCCGGAGCGCGCCATGATGCAGTTGGGCATAGGCGCGGGAGTGATCAAAAGGAAGGGAGGGGCGCTGGCCCATCCCTTCTTCGTTGATTCGCCGGTGGTAACGGGTATGTGCTAAGGTCCCCAGCGGAGGTCGCTGGCATGGGGGACAAGTACGATGCTGGCGCGACCGTCAGGGTACACAGCGTGCGCCTCGCCACCGGAGTACTCATCCGGGTTGGCAGCCATGACGACGACTGCCAGGCTGGCATCGTCAGCCCAGAGCACCTCGTTGATGTTCTGAAAGGCATCCACGAATAGTTGCGTGCGACCGGTGACGCCGTCGGGATCGGAACGTACGAGATAGAGGGGTGTATGACCGCTCCCCGGGATCTCCGGGAGATTATTGAAGAAGAAGTACAGCTTGTTGTCGGGGCCAACCTGCGCGGCATCGGCAAAGTTGTAGGTGCCGTCCGGGGCAGAGCCGGGTAGCAGCGTGGTGACGTTACCGGTGGCCGCATCGGCGTAGTACAGCCCTGATTCGAACATACCCAGGGTCGGGCTGGTGATATAGACGCCACTGCCATCAGGAATCCAATTCAGGTGGCAGCAGACGTTGCCCCCCTCGGCGCGCTCGAAGCGAACAAGCGCGTTGTTGGAGGGCGAGTAGAAGCCGAATGTGCCGCCCTCATAGAACCCGATGTTGATCAGCAGCCTGGCGCCATCCGCCGAGTAAGTGTTGGGGGCAAAGAGCTGGCCGACGATGGGGAAGCCGGCGGAAGTGTCGATCTGATTGAGCAGTACCCGGTTTTCGGCACCCGTGCTCAGATTCATCAACGTGAGGCCGCCATGGGTATACGCCAGGGTCTGCCCGTCCGGAGAAAATACGGGTGCCGCGAGGCTGTTGGTCCACCGGTTGTTGTCGTCGACGGGCCCGCCATCGATCAGCAACCGTCGCCCTGCTCCCGCGGCATCCACCATGTAGAGCTGATTGTTGGTGATGTACGCAATTCCGCCGTCGACCGGGGACACATCGTAGGCATCGACGCTGATGGGCTCGAAGGTGATCTGCTGGGTTGTGTGACCGTCAACGGCCAGGCGGAAGATCTGCCACAGTCCGTTGCCATCCTGGTTGAGAAAATACAGCGAGTGCGCAAGCACGTCCGGGGCGGCGGTCGGCAGCGGCACCGGTGTCTCACTGGGGGCAGGGGTAGCCTCGGCTGTAATAGCCTGGAGTGTCAGGGCCACGGCCGTATCGACCGGCACAAGGTGAGGCGCGGCAAGTGGCGAGCCACACGCAGTTGCGATCAGGGCCAGGCTCAAGGCGGCGGCGAAGGAAGCTTTACGAGACATGCGTTGCTCCAATTGCATCAAAAGATGGGCGATCAAGGCGCCCATCCTGATTGACGGTTTTGTGGCGAGGTGCGCGGCGGGGATTTTCCTGTGCCTTCCGAAAACACTTCAGCCGCGGACGCTGCACCCGGATGGGCCCGAGGAGCAATCACGCAGGCCCTACACCTGTTCGTAACGAGAGACCGGAACAACGAAAAGGGTTACGTGCGGACCCTCGCCAGCCTCTACTGAGGCTGTGGTAGAGCGAATCAAAGAGACTGCCGATTCGACCTGGGCGTCCTCCACGCCGACGAGCATGGTAGTCGTGCCGCTGCGCAGGAATCCGCCCGTGGAGGCGATGCGGGTTACGCGATATTGCGCGCCGGTCAGGGCGGTGTTGAGCGTCTCGGTCAACTGGTCCTTGACGATGAGGATGACCATCTTCATAGGCCAATCTCCTTCGGGGAGCTATGCGCGGGAGTCACTGAATTTCGCTCCAGGAGTTCAGAATTGCTCGTGTCGTTCCACCGGTAAGGCGAATACCGTGGCCCCACCGACAGTCACCTGGATGGGTGCGGGCATGGGCATCGGAGCGCCCTCGACAGGCATGGTCATGTACTCGACGCGCTGCCTGCAGGCCGTCCGGAGGGTCGCCAGCACCTGTTCCTCGCCGCCTGGGGGCAGTCCGATGAGAAGCGTAGCGTTGCGACGACCCAGGAAACCACCGCTGCTTGCCAGGTAAACGACGGGCGCGCCGAGAGGTTCCAGGGCGCGCGTGGCGGTGTCCAGATCTTGATCCTGTATAACCGCCAGAATCATGAGCTTTACGGGAGGGGTCGACATAGCTCTCTCCGTGGCAACCGCGAGGGGGTGCCTGGATTCATCATACCAAAGAATCGGGCGATGCGGCCGCGTGGAACGAAGCCGGGAGCCGGTCTAGAACCATTTATAGAAGAGGGCAAACAGGACGCTGGCTACGAAGCA
>DATDCZ010000187.1:0-6297 GCA_036524055.1 Anaerolineales bacterium
AGCGAGAACACCCAGCCGATCAATACGATGATGAACGTCATTTGCTGCCGTAGCCCTTCGGGTTTGCGCGATGCCACTCCCACGCACTGGCGACCATGTCCTTCAGGTCGTTGTGCTGCGGCTTCCATCCCAATTCGGATCGGATCTTATCCGGCGAGGCCACCAATCGCGGCGGGTCACCCGGTCGCCGCTGCGCCTCGACCACAGGTATCGCGTGCCCCGTGACCGCCCGCGCCGCCTCGATCACCTCTCGCACCGAGAAGCCCTGCCCGCTGCCCACATTGTAGATCAGCGCATCTTTCGATTCCAGTGCATCCAATGCGAGCAGGTGTGCGGACACCAGGTCGCCCACGTGCACGTAATCCCGTATGCAGGTGCCGTCGGGTGTCGGGTAGTCCGTGCCGTAGATCGTGGCGGCCTCCGCTTTCCCCAGCGCCACCTGCAGCACGCGTGGGATCAGGTGCGACTCGGGCTCGTGCGCCTCGCCGCGCCCCGGCACGGCCCCGCAGGCGTTGAAGTAGCGCAGCGCCGCGAAGTGCAGCCCGTGGATCTGGCGGTACCACTCGAGCGCCTGCTCCACCACCAGCTTGGTGTGACCGTACACATTCGTCGGCCCCAACGGCGAGTCTTCCCTCAGCGGCTCGTCGCTCGATCGATAGACCGCGGCCGTCGATGAAAGCACGAAGCGCTTCACTCCCGCCAGCGCCGCTGTTTCGATCAGCGTCAGCGAGTTATGCAGGTTGTTGAAGTAGAAGCGCCCCGGCGCCTTCATGGATTCGCCCGCCTCGATGAAGGCCGCGAAATGCATCACCGCGTCGAATGCTCCGCGCGTCAGCACGCGTGAAAGCGCCGGCCGGTCGTCCAGCGCTGCATGCACGAAGAGCGCGCCCTTCGGCACCGCGGCCCTGTGGCCGGTGACCAGCGAGTCATACACGGTGACGACATGCCCGGCGCGCAGCAGGGCTTCGGCGGTGGCGGAGCCGATGTATCCGGCGCCGCCTGTGACCAGGATGTTCATGTTGGGTTTCTCACCTTCAGCGATAAGGTTGGATGGACTCTAAGCTACGGCGTGAAACGCAGCGTCTCGGTCACGCACTCGCCTCCGCCGTCCACCTTCGAACACAGCGTGATCGTTGCCCTCATCTTGTGGCCCGAGGGATCGTTATCCAGCGACGGCGAGCTCACCGTCACGGTCTTGTCCGGCTGAAGCGAGAGCCGGCTGGATGACGAGGAGCAGTCCGGCTTGTCCACGAAGCTATCGGCCTCGTCGGAAACGCTGATATCCAGCTGCAGGTCGCGCAGCGTGATCTCGATCGAGCGGAATGTCAGCGGCCCCGTGTTGGCCAGGGCGATCTCCGTCCACCACACGCCCGTGCACCACACCAGTCCCTCATAAGATGCATCGAAGCTCGGCGAGGGCGTGGGTGTGAAGGTTGCGGTCGGCGTTGGCGGTGGCGTCAGGATCGGCATGAAGTACGCTGCTCCGCTGAGCGTGGCGTACCCATCCCACACCCAGCAGTAGTCGCCGGGCTCGTCCGGGTTCGGGATGTAGTAGTAGTGCCCGCCCGGGTCGCGGCCCAGCACTTGTGCGATCTCACCCACCAGCAGCGCACCTTCGATCGGATAGTCCTTGCCCGGCCCGGAGCGGCAGTTAGTCGGGACCGATACGCTGATGCTTGGCACCACGGCCGTCCGGCTCGCGATCACAATCGGTGTCGAGGTTACTGTCGGTGGCGGGGTTTGGGATGGGACGGCCGTCACTGTGGGTGTCGGTGTCTGCGATGCGGTCGGCGTCTCTGTCGGTGAGGCCTGCGCTGAGGGCGAGGCGCTTGCAGGCTCGCGCGCCCTCTGCGTCGCTTGGATGGCTGCATCTATTGTGAGTGCCTGAAAAGTCGCCTGGGCGATGGGGTCGGTGATCGTCACGTTGGGTATCACGCAGGCCGAGACGACAACCAGCACAACCAGCACCAGTAAGGAAGTCCCCCGTTGCTTTCGCATTCTGCCTCCTTCCAGCACCCGCCGCCTCGGGGCTAGAGCCCCGGCGCGAGCTTGTGCCAGTCGGTCGCCAGCTGAAAGGCGTGCGCCGTTTGCAGCAGCACGTCTTCGCGGAAAGGCGGCCCCAGCAGTTGCAGGCCGATCGGCAGCTCCTCGCGATCGAATCCTGTGTTCAATGAGATTCCCGGGATTCCTGCCAGGTTGGCTGGCAGCGTGAACACATCCTCGAGGTACATGGCCAGCGGATCGTCGGCGTGTGCGCCGATCTTGAATGCCGTGCCCGGCGAGGTCGGCGCCGCGATCAGGTCCACATCCTTGAACGCCGCCTCAAAGTCCCGGCGGATCAGCGTGCGCACGCGTTGCGCCTGCCCGTAATACGCGTCGTAGTAGCCTGCCGAGAGCGCGTAGGTACCGATCATGACGCGCCGCGTCACCTCGGGGCCGAACCGACGCCCGCGCGTCTTGTAATACACGTCCCACAGGTCGCCCGAAGGCTCGCGCGGCCCATAGCGCACGCCATCGAAGCGCGCCAGGTTCGCCGAGGCTTCCGCCGGCGCGATGATGTAGTACACCGGCAGCGCATACTCTGTATGGGGCAGGGAAATATCGCGCACCTCGGCCCCCAGCCCCTGCAGAACACCCACACCCGCGCGCACTGCCTTTTCCACATCCGGCTGGATGCCGGCAATGCTGTATTCCTTCGGAACGCCGATGTGCAGTCCCTTGAGAGGTTTGCCTTCGATGGTTTCCGGCAGGTCGATGCTGGGAATGCCCACATCCGTCGAGGTCGCATCCCGCGGATCGCCGCCCGCCATCACCGCGAAGATCGCCGCCACGTCTTGGGCTGTCCGTCCGAACGCGCCCACCGTGTCCAGTGACGAACCAAATGCCACCAGGCCGTATCGCGACACGCGGCCGTACGTCGTCTTGAGTCCGGTCACGCCGCACAGCGATGCGGGCTGCCGCACGCTTCCGCCCGTATCCGTACCCAGCGCCGCTGGCACGTAGCGCGCTGCGACTGCCGCCGCGCTGCCGCCGGAAGAACCTCCCGGCACGCGCTCCTGGTCCCACGGGTTATGTGTCACTCCAAAGGCGGAGTTCTCTGTCGAGGACCCCATGGCGAATTCATCCGTGTTGGTCTTGCCCAGGATCACGACACCCGCGTCCAGCAGCCTGCGCACGGAGGTCGCCGTGTACGGCGGCATGAAGCCCTCCAGGATTCGCGAGCCGCAGGTGCAGGGCATGCCCTCGACGGTCAGCACGTCCTTTATCGCCATCGGGATTCCCAGCAGCGGGCGGTTGTCGCCGCCCTTGCGCCGCGCGGCATCCATCTCGTCCGCGCGCTTGAGCGCCGCATCCCGTGCCACGTGCAGGAACGCGTGCAGCGCTTGCTCGTGCTTCTCAATTCGATCCATGGCCGCCTGCACCAGTTCGCGGCTCGAGAATGAACCGTCCTTAAGTCCGCGCTGCATTTCGGTCAGTGTGAGATGGGTGAGGGCGGTCATGGGCGAGTCATGGGGATGGATAGCCTGTCAGGTCAGCCGCTTGCTGCGGTCGGGCCGGCACTACTTGCACACCGGCGCGGCCGGCGTTGCAGCTTCTATTCGAATACAGGCGGGATCTTGAATTGGTCGTCTTCCGACTCGGGCGCGTTCTTGAGCAGCGCCTCGGTGGATAGGCCCGCTCGGGCCCGGTCCTCCCGGAGTTCCATGCGCTGCAATCCCCCGCCTGCCGTCGGTGGCACGGCTGAGGTGTCGAGTTGGCGCAGCTTGGCGATGTAGTCCAGGATCTTCGAGAGCTGCTCGCGATACAGCGCTTTCTGCTCCGCGCTCAGCTCCAGTCGCGCCAGCTTCGCAATATGCTCAACTTCATCCAGCGTGAGGGGCATGCGGTCATTATATCAGCCGGGGTTACGCGCCGTTCTCGGGCGTGGACGTGGCCTCGGGCGCCGGTTGCGGCGCTTCATCGAATCCCTCGGTGTACCAGCGCAGGTACTCGAGCACGTGCGCATGCCAGTAGTTGTCGGTGTGGTCGCCCGCGTTCATGTGCCACTCGTGCGGCACGCCGGTCATCGTCAGCAGCGCTTCCAGCCGGCGGATGTTGCCCAGGTCGCCGTCGTGGTCGCCCGCGTCGATCCACAGTCGCGGCCAGGCGTTGTCCGGGACACCCGCCACCAGCCGGTCCAGGATGGCTCCATCATCGAGGAAGATCACCGGGGAATGCAGCCCCACGATCCCGAACAGGTCGTAGCGCGTCATGGCATAGTGCACGGCCCAGCCCCCGCCGCGTGAAAGCCCCCCCAGGGCGCGGTGCTCGCGGTCCTTTATGGTGCGATAGTTCTCGTCCACATAGGGGATGATCTCGTGGATCAGTCGGTCGCCGAACCGTTCGCCCGGCGGCAGGTTCCAGTAACGGTCATCCGGAAAGACCATAATGAACGGCTGTGCCTGGCCTGAGTGGATCAGCGTGTCCGCGATCGTGGGCGCGCCCAACTTCACCCACTGGTCGTCCTGGTACGTCTGCCCGTGCAGCAGATACAGCACCGGATAACGTTTGTCCGGCTTTTCGGCATAGCACGGAGGCAGGTAGATGATGAATTCCTGCGGCGGCTTCTGGTTATCCAGCTGACCTTGTACGACGTCTCCCGCCTCTGTCAGACATCCCAGTGGCGTGACCGTGGGTGTGAGCGTCGGGGTGGGCGTGATAGTGCTCGTCGCGGTTGGCGGCACGATCGTCGGCGTCGGTGTCGGAGTCGCGAACGCCGAGCAGGCGCTAAGTCCTGCAAGCAGCCAGGCGGCGGCGATGAGGCGGGGATGATTCAATGAAGCCCTTCTTCGAATGGGGGAATGTCGAAGGCATTATACACGTCGCCCCGAAACCCTCCTGAGTTCCTTTGAAAACATGACAAAGCACACCTGACGTGCCCGCCGGGGTCGCCTATACTCTGCCGCCGCACATGCATCGACGTCATCTCATCCGTCTGAAGGTGTACATGAAGAACTTGTATAGCCCCATCTTTATCGCAGTGTGCCTGCTCTTCACAGCCTGCGGATCTCCGCAAGCGGGAACCGCCTCGCCGAGCCCGAAAGCCTCCTCCACTCCGCCATCCACGGCGGTTCCGAAGACCGCCACCCCGGCACTGCCTGCCTTGCGCACGCCTCAGGTGCTTGACGCGCTTCCGCCATCCGGCTCGGTCGAATTCCATATCCTGCACTGGAACGACTTTCACGGCGAGCTGGTGGAACGCATCTCTCCGGAGGGCACCTGGATTCCGGGCGGCGCCAGACTGGCTGCCTACATCAAGAACGCCGTGGAGCAATACGGCCGGCAGAACACGCTGCTCCTGGATGCGGGCGACTGGTTCGAGAATACCGACCTGAAGGGAGAGAACCGGGCGAACAAGGGCCGTGCGGTGCTCGCGTTCTACCAGCGCCTGGGCGTTGACGCCATCACCGTTGGCAATCACGACCTCTTCCTCGGACCTGCCTTCTTCAGAGAGGTCGTTTCGAGCGCGGCCCCCATCCAGATATTGTCGGTCAACCTGCGCGTACCCGGCCCAAACCACGCCTGCACCGATCAACCCATTCTGAACGCCTACCAGGTCTACGAGCTGGGCGATCCGGATGGCCCGAAAGTTCGCCTGGCAGTGATCGGAATTTCCATCCAGGGCCTTGAATTGCTGGCCTACCATCCGATCTCCGGGGCATGCTTTACGGATCCCGTCGTCGAATTGGAGAAGATCTACGATGCCCTCATGGCGGACGAGAAGCCGGACGTCGTCGTCCTTGTGAGTCACAGCGGCTTCGATGTTGACCGCCAGATCGCCGAGGCTCTCAATGCTGCCGGCAAGCCGGTCGACTTGATCATCGGCGGCCATTCCCACACCTGGATCGAGGCTGCTGAGCGCGTTGGAGCCACAACCGTTGTTCAGGCAGGTGATCTCGGGCGCGCCGTCGGAGCTTTCGACCTCGTCTATGACCGGGCTCCTGATACATTGCGCGTGAATTGGAAGCAGGAGCGGTTCACTGCCTACTCTCCGCAGGATCAGGACACACTCGACTTCCTGGGTGCCTCAGGCTACGTCTCGACCGTGCCAACGATCGCGCCGAAAGATCCATCTCGCAGCTATCTGATTGACATGCAGGCGGCCGGTCAAAGCGTCGGCTATTGGTCTCTTGGCAAGGGCATCTTTCCTGCCACCGAAGCGGGCATGCAGGAGGGGCAAACCATCAGCAGTCATGGCAAAGAGTACCGCAGCGGCCTCTTCGCCCACAGTCCCTCCGATCTCCGCTATGTCCTGGA
>DATDCZ010000188.1:0-47422 GCA_036524055.1 Anaerolineales bacterium
ACCGCGGGGCGGTTGGGCGGCCCGCACACGTTGGACCCGGCGGTCCGTATTCGTGAACGTCCCGTCTTTCTCGGCAAAAGGGGTTGCCGGTAGGAATACGTCCGCAAACGCTGCCGATTCGTTGATGAAGAGGTCTTGGGCAACAAGGAACTCGAGCTGTTCCATGTGCTTCCGTGTGACATTGAGGTTCGGCTCCGACATCATGGGGTTCTCACCCATGATGTACAGGGCCCGGATGCCGCCCTCATGAGCGTGGCCCAGGATTTCTGTGGTCGTAAGGCCAAGCTTGCGAGGCAGACCGCCCGGCTCGACGTGCCACGCCTTTTCCCACTTTCCGGCGTTTTCTTCGTTGTCGACGCGCATGTACCCTGGATAGTGGAACGGCATGGCGCCCATATCGCTGGCCCCTTGCACGTTGTTCTGACCACGCAGGGGATTCAGACCGGTCCCATCCCTGCCCACGTGGCCCGTGAGGAAGGCCAGGTGAACGAGCGCCAGAGCGCTGGCCGTGCCGTGCGAGAGTTGCGATATGCCCATGCCCCAGTAGATGGCCGCATTCTTCGCCTGGGCATAGAGCCGTGCGGCCTTGCGGATATCCTCAGCCGGCACGCCGGAGAGAGCTGCCGCATACTCGGGCGTGAACTTGTCCAGTGAAGCCAGGAATTCGGTGTAGCCTTCGGTGCGGTCATTGATGAAGTCGTGATTGACGAGGTTCTCTTCAACGATGACTTTAGCCATGGCGCTGAAGACGGGCACATTCGTTCCAGGTTTGAGCGGCAGCCACAGCTCTGCAAAATCGACCAGCTCGATGCGCCGCGGATCGATCACGATCATGCGGGCGCCATGCCGCTCCACGGCCTCCTTCATCTGCAGGGCGATGATCGGGTGGTTCTCCGTTGTGTTGGAGCCGGTCACGATGAAGACATCGTTTTGAAGTACCTGCGAGGCGGTATTGCTCATGGCTGAGGAACCTACGGCTTGTTGCAGCGCCATCACGCTGCCCGCGTGGCAAAGCCGGGTGCAATGATCGACATTGTTCGTGCGAAAGAGCGCGCGGAACATCTTTTGCAGGAGATAGTTGTCTTCGTTGGTGGCTTTGGCACAGCAGTACACTGCCATGGCATCCGAACCGTCGCGCCGATAGATGTCCACGAGGCGGTCGGCGACGTAGTCCATGGCCTCGTCCCACGAGACTTCGCGCCACTCCGAACGATCGAACGCCTGAGATCTTCCTCCCGGCTCTTGTTTCACCTTGCGGATCAACGGCGTCAGAACCCGTTTTGGATGGTAAATGTAGTCGTACCCAAAGCGACCCTTGACGCACAGGTTTCCATGATTGACGGGTGAATCAAAAGGTGAGGTGACGCGATAAATGAAATCGTCCTTCACATGCAACTCGAGCGTGCAGCCGACGCCGCAGTAGGGGCACGTGGTGGGAACGATACGATCCGGTTTGATCATATTGTAGCTCCTTGCGACTGCTTCACTTCCCGCAAGGTCATAGGTTCACGCGCGTTTCTCACGGCGCTGCCGCTTTCCGGTATTCAGCACACTGATCTCCTGGGGGCTCATGCCAGTCTCCAGCAGATACTCGCGCTTGGGCTTTAGAGCGCCGGTCGGGCAGACACCGACGCATTGACCGCAGAGGACGCAGGTGGTCTCTGGAATGACCCGATCGAAGAAGGTGCCGATCTGAGTCTCGTAACCCCGGCCACTGAAGTTGATGGCGTATGTGTATTGCGCATCCTCGGCGCATACCTGCACGCAGCGCCAGCACAGCAGGCATTTTTCGTAGTCGCGAACGTACATCGGATTGTCGTCCTTGACTTCGCTCTCGCGCCGGACGGCTCCAGGGAATCTGTCCTTGGCCGCGCCGTGATCCTGCATTATGTGAAGGATTTCGGTTGCCTCAGAAAGGTCCATGGTGGAATCAAGCATCTCGAGGATCGTCCGGCGCGCCCGCATAACCCGTTCGCTCTGCGTACGGACCTTCATGCCCTGCGTGACCTTTGCAATGCACGCTGGCTGAAGCAAGCGTTGGCCCTCGACCTCGACGACGCAGAGGCGGCAAAGGCCGTTGCTCGTAGTCGCCTCGTGATAGCAGATGGTGGGGATGTTGATCCCGATCTGCCGGGCAGCCGCAAGGATTGTAGAACCCTGCGCTGCAACCACAGGTTTATCATCTATCGTCAGGGAAACGGCCTCTGGCATCGGACTCCGCTGTGACCCTAGCGGCCTCTTCTGGGCGGCCTCTTGGCCGACTCTGATTGTCGTGACCTGCCGGATCCCCCCTTGGTGCTCTTGCCCGCGGGCCGTTTGGTCGCCAGTTTCTTGCGCGCCGGTTTCGTGCCGCGCGTCGTCTTGGCAGCTTTCGTCGCGCTGCGGCCACCGTGCCCGCTGGATTTGACGTCGAGAGGGTGGCGAGCGGTGGCCGACGGGGCCTTCGCCTCAAACACACCCGGCCAGAGCTTGATGGCCGAGAGGACCGCTGACGCAGCCGTCTGCCCGAGGCCGCACAGGCTGGCGTCGGTCATCGTCCAGCCAACGTCCTGGAGTCGTTCGAGATCGCCATCCAAAGTGGTGCCAGCTGCCACGCGATCCAGGACTTCCTTTTGGCGCTGGGTACCCAATTGACAGGGGTAGCACTTGCCACACGATTCGTGGGCAAAGAATTGGCCCAAGCGTGCCAGCGTGTCGCGCAGATCGCGCCGCTCGTCAAATACCATAACCACGCCGGAGCCCAAGGGGAGCCCTGCGGCACGGAGATCCTCGAACGTAAGCTTTACGTCCAGCTGGGCCGACGTCGCGAAGGCACCTGCGGCTCCCCCAAACAAAACTGCCTGCAGGGCTCTGCCGTTGCCGATACCGCCCGCCATTTCCAGCAATTCACCGAGGGTGTGCCCAAATGGAATTTCATACACTCCCGGTCGCTCAACATCCCCGGAAACACAGAAGAGTTTTGGCCCTGGCGATTTCTCGGTGCCAATCCGCCGATATTCTGCGGCCCCCCTCAGAATGATGAGCGGCACATTGAACAATGTCTCCACATTGTTGATGACCGTGGGTTTGCCGAAAAGCCCGTAGGTCGTCGGGAAGGGCGGCTTGACGCGCGGAAATCCGCGCTTCCCTTCGATCGACTCGAAAAGGGCCGTCTCCTCGCCGCAGATGTACGCGCCCGAGCCCAGGCGGATTTCGATGTCAAAAGAGATGGAGGTTCCCAGTATCTCGCTTCCTAGTAGATGGGCATCGCGGGCCTCAATCAGCGCCGCCTCCAGCGCAGGCAGGATGTAGGCGTATTCGCCGCGAAGATAGATGTATCCGCGCTCCGCGCCCACCGCGTGTCCGGCGATGGCCATGCCCTCGATCAGGGTATGAGGATCGTCGAGCAGCAGCACGCGGTCCTTGAAGGTGCCGGGCTCCGACTCATCCGCATTGCAGACGATGTATTTGGGGGAACCGGGCGCGGCGGCCGCGCCTTCCCATTTGATGCCAGTGGGGAACGCGGCTCCACCTCTGCCCACGAGGCCCGAAGCCTTGATCTCATCAACCACAGCTGCCGGCGTCATCGTTACTGCCTTCTTGAGGGCAGCATACTCACCGTGGCTGTCCAAGGACGTTGTCCCATGGCCACAATTCGCCGTCAGGAGCCGCAGAGGTCCACCCACGATGGATCTTGGCCTCCCCAGTTCATAGTGATTGTTGGTGAGGTCGATACTCGTCTCGGCCTGGTCGTTCACCAGGGCGGCCGGTGCCTGTTCGCACAGGCCCAGGCAGGGACTAGGCTCGATAGTGATGCTGCCATCGCGGGAAGTCTCCCCGGGTTCCAAGCGGTGATTCTGGCAAAGGTGGTGCAACACGCCGTCGCCGTCCCGCAGGGCGCAAGCAATGTCCGCGCACACGCTAATCACGCGCGATCCGACGGGCTTGTTCCGAAGCAGGGTGTAAAACTCGATCACGCCATGAACATCGGCAAGCGGGACATGCAGCTCGGTAGCCACCGCTGCGGCCACGGGCTCAGAGAGCCAACCGTGGAGTCGCTGCGCCATCTGAAGCGCAGGCAGGAGACCGGCGCGCCCCATGTGTGCAAAGGGCTGAAGCTCGCGGCGCAGGTCCAAATGATCTGCGCCGGCTGGAGTATCAGACATTGCAGCTAGTATACATCGTGATTACCGGGAAGACGAAATGCACACGGATTCTTCTGCCCTCTTCGGGCTTCGGCCTCGAAAGGTCGATAATCCCGCCCTGCGTGACCGCAACCGCACGGCTGCAGCCACTAACGAGCTGAGCCGGCGATGTAGTGCTCCAATTGCTTGATGATGAACTTCTGGTAGTCGACCACTTCCCGCAGCACATCGCGCACCGATATCAAGCCCAACAGTTGACCGTTTTCGTAGACGGGTAGGTGACGGATGTTCTTGTCTATCATCAGCGCCATGCACTCCTCGACCGGCTGACCGGCCTCGACATACAGCACGTCGGCGGTCATGATCTCGTGGACAGTCGTATTGCGGGCGGTCCTCCCGGCCAGGTCCATCTTCCTTATGCAGTCGCGTTCGGAGAGGATCCCCACTACCTTCTCTCCGCTCATGACCATTACAGCGCCGATGTTCTTCTCGGACATGAGCTCCAGGGCTTCAAGAACACTCGATTCGGGCTTGACCGAGAACACCCGACCGCCCTTCTGACGAATAACATCACGGGCGTTCCGCATCTCTCATCTCCTTTGGCGTGAAGATTGGGCGAAGTATAGACTCAAAAGCGTGCCGTGGCAAGCGAACCCTCCGTGGCGCGTGTCCGCGCAGCGATGCGGTTGCCTACCAGCGAAATACCAGCGCCAGGACGGTCAGAATGGACGCTCCGACGATCAATACCGAGGCCCAGGCAGTGAAGCGGGACTGGAAGGTTGTGTTTGCATGCTCACCCATGAGGCGGCGGTCGCTTGCCAGGCCGATCAAATAGTAAAAGACCAGCGGCAGGATCACCGCGTTGAGGGTCTGCGTGGCAATCGCAAAGTGGAATAGGGATATGCCCGGAATAGAAGCCAGCAGTGCTGCGATAACGAGCTGTAGGCTGAATAGGATATAGAACGTCCGGCTGGATTTGTAGTCGCTATCCAGACTTCCGGAAAGCCCGAAGAACTCGGAGAACGCGTAGGCAGTGGAAAGCGGCACAATAATGAGGCCCATGAAGGCCGCGGCCATGATGCCAACTGCAAAGAGGGTGCCGGCCAGGTCACCGGCGAACGGCTGGATTGCCTGGGCAGCGTCCTCCCCAGACGTAAGTACGATGCCGTGCACGAAAAGGGTGGACGCCGTGGCAACAATCATGAAGAAGGAAAAGAAGTCCGTCAGCAGAGCGCCCCAGTAGGTTTCCAGTTGTGAGTACTTGAGCGTTTCACGGGTCATCTTCTTATCGAAGGCGAAACTGCTAATGAAGAACTGACCCCATGGAGTGATGGTTGTGCCCAGCACTCCCATGCCAATGATCAAATAGCTCCGCAGGTACTCGGAGGTCCAATGGACACCATGCGGGAAAATCAGATTTGAAAGGGCCAATCCCCAATCGGGCTGGGCCTTGATGGCCGAAATGACGTAGGTCACATAGAAGAGGGAGACAATCAGCATGATCGACTGGGTTAGCCGGTAGGATCCCTTGACAATGAACAGGAATGCCACGACAAGTGTGCCTATCACGAAAGTCGCCACGGGAAGCTTGAGCATTCTCCCCACGGTCCCGATGGCCGCAAATTCGGTCGTCAGCGTTCCCAGGTTCGCCACGAATAAGCCGGAGAAGATCAGGAGGGAGACGGAAACGCCGTGCTTTTCCCGGATGAGGTCGGCCAATCCGCGGCGGGTCACCAGGGTGAGCCGCATTCCCATCTCTTGCGTGATGCCCAGAAGCGGCGTGATGATGAAGAGCAGGAACAGTACCGGGTAACCCAGCGTGGCGCCTGCGATGGAATAGGTCGCAACGCCGCCGGCGTCGTTGTCGGCCATCGCAGTGATCGTGGCTGGACCGAAAACGGACAGGAGCAAGAGCACGCGCCGTACCCAGCGGCTCGAAGAATGCCGCTTGTTCAGGGGTGAGCTGTGATTCATCGCGATGATCCAAAGAAATGCGGCAGGCGCTTCTTCCAGGCCGTGGGGAGCACCTTGTCAAGCGCATCGTCCGCAGTGACGATACCGTGCATGTGGCGCTCCGCATCCACAACGGGGACTGCAATCAGGTTGTACTTCGAAACGATCTGCGCCACATCGTCCTGCCGCGTTTCGAGATTCACGCTCACGATCCGCTTATGCATGAAATCCGTGATGGGTGTTTCGGGCTGGGCAAGGATGAGGTCGCTGAGCGAGAACACACCCACCAGGCGCTCCTCCCCATCCACCACGTAGACGTAGTAGATGAGCTCAGCCTCGGCTCCGACCTGGCGCAAGTACTCGATCGTCCGCGCCGCCGTTAACTCAGGTGCAACCGAAATGTACTGCGTGGTCATCAGGCCGCCGGCCGACTCCTCGTCATACTTCAGCAGCTCGCGCACCTCATCGGCCTCGTCGGCCTCCATCAGCTTCAGCAGATCCTGCCGGCGGTCTTTTGGCAGCTCGGCCAGCAAGTCCGTGGCCTCGTCGGGTGCCATCTCCTCGAGGACATCGGCCACCTTTTCATCCGGGAAGTGTTGCAGCAAATTTGCCTGGAAGTCCGGCTCGACTTCCTCCAGAGTGTCAGCCAATTGCTTCAAGTCAAGCTGGTGTAGCAGCTGCGAGTGCTCGGCGCGGCTCAGGTCGGAGATGATCTCAGCTATGTCCGATGGATGCAATTCTGCGAGTTTGCTTGAGGGAACCCTGAGGCGCATGGATTGATCGTGCAGCAAGGGCTCCACGAAATCCCATGATATGGTGCCGCCTGCAACGTCCCGGTTAAGTCGCGCCGCGGCCCACGTGCCGAAACGTGCCAGGTGAATCCGGCGCAAGATCCCGAGAATGCCGACGTCAACATTAGTGAGGACAACATGGCTATTGACTCGCATGAGTTCCACGTCGTTCACCCGGACCACCCGCGCTCCATCGGTATCCAGTATCTGCTTATCAAGAACATCCGCAACAAGCCTGATGTCTGATTCGTGGGACTCGTACGGCGTCGCATCCTTGAGAGGCCGTTTGAGAAGGATGGCAGGGGTAAGCAAGGCTGCCAGTTCACCGTAAGGAACCGCGCGGTCTCCGCCCTCGGTCTGCACGACGATGGCATTGACGACGGGGTGGGGAAATGCTCCAAGGGGCCGGGCGATGACATCCTTGAGAGTGCCTATCCGCCGGCCGTCCATGTCCGTGACGGGTCTGCCCTTGAGTTCGCTGAGGAATGCCATGATGCCTCCTTGCCGCAAGAAAGAAAACACTCACCTTCCGTACTGCTCCGAAGGTGAGTGTCGCAAGGGGCCAGGGGCCGATTCAATCGCCGCGGCGGAGAGTGCAGCGCGGCAAGAAGCGGTCCAGCCCGACCGACAACAAAGTCACTTCGGAGCAACGTGATCGACTCGAGGTTGGGCGCGCTAAATGATCATCGGCGTCCAATGCGATCACCTCCTTGCCAGCGTGCGTGGAAACGCTTTCTGTGCACATCACGGCACTT
The DNA here is from genome assembly GCA_036524055.1 of Anaerolineales bacterium. Lineage (GTDB taxonomy): Bacteria > Chloroflexota > Anaerolineae > Anaerolineales > Villigracilaceae > Fen-1038. The sequence goes on from DATDCZ010000188.1 coordinate 7,624, forward strand.
ATACTCCCGCGGATATCCGTAGTCAAGAGTCGAAATCCAGTTCCTGCAAAGGCAGCGGAGCGCAGGCATTCACCGGAGATCTGCCAGCATTCTCGGCCTCAAGCCTCGCCGCGCAAGTAACATCCTCATCGGGGCATTCCAGGGACCAGGATCAAGTCCATAAAGCATTGCGACCACCGCAAGACAAGCGCAGTGGTCGCATTCTGTCGGGGCGCCGAGATTTGAACTCGGGACCTCACGGACCCGAACCGTGCGCTCTACCGGACTGAGCCACGCCCCGAAGCAGCGTGATTATACTGCCCTCCCTTGAACCTGGGGAGGCGAACTGGATTCACGGATTCAAGTTGACCAGCTGACTGTAAACATACACATCGGCATGAAAGAGGTCGTCGGCCTGATGGACGTACAGACGGGCTTGGGTCGGGGCACTCACTTTGAACGGAAGGGTCGTATGTACGGCCTGCCAATCGGTCCCGCCGGCATTCAGCACTCGCAGGCTCAGATTGTCCCCCTCGTCGCTGATGAGTTCCATGATGATAGGAGAATTGTTGAATGGCAGTATCTCACCGGTGATCTCCAGCTCGCCTCCCGCGATCTCAGCCTCAGGCGGCAGGTTGGCGAAGGCAACCCGTTCATAGATCGTATTCCCCGGCGGATTGACCTGGCTCTCGCCGGAGGACAGGAGAAGTATTGGCACTGTTATCAACGATTGCACCCGCCCACGTCCGTTCTTGGTGCTGACCTGAACGTAGCCGTTCTCTCCTGCTGCGCGTATCTCAAAGGGGATCTTCACCGAGATCAGGTCGCCTTCCGAGTCTCCCGGAACTGCCACGAGGCTGCGCCCGAGCAAACGCCCGTCCTCGCCGAACAGATCGATCTGCACGCGCTTGCTCTCACCCGCGATGGCCACCACCTGAACCTGCAACGGCGTGACAATTCGTGACATCGGGCCAGGGCTCTTGACCTGGATCGCGGCCAAGGGCACTTCCGGCCCCGGCGTTGGAGATTCGGTCGGCGCCAAAGTGGGCGGTATGAACGTGTTCGTGGCCGTGGGGATGACGGTCGGGGGGCTGGCAGTTCTAGTGGTGGCGTCTATCGACAGCGCCGTGAGATAGACAACCGTCGGGATGTATTCAGGCGGGTATGGGGTTGGCGCGCTGACCGTCCCGGGCAGGACACAACCCGGTAGTGCCAGCAAAACCAACAACATGATTACCGCGCGCTTCAGCATATTTGACTGGGCCTCATGCTCGGGCAGCGAGTTCGCGTTGACCCCTCGCACTTGCTCCTTCATGCATCGACAGCCACCTGCGTTGATCCGGGGTCTACAGGCCGTAGATCTCGGAGTACTTGGTGGTCAGGTACCTCATATAGGGCTCGGGGGTGATGCGTGACCCGGTAACACGCTGAACCAGATCTTGTGGATCAAACTTCCGCCCGTGTCTGTGGATGTTCTCGCGCAGCCATTGCAGCAGTCCTTCGAATTTCCCTGCCCGTATGCTGCTCTCGAGGTCTGGAATGTCCTTTCGTACCTTCTCCCAGACTTGCGCCGAGATCAAGTTCCCCAGCGCGTAAGTGGAGAAATAACCGATCGAGCCGTAGGACCAATGCACATCCTGGAGCACACCCTCGGCATCGTTGCGCGGTGTGATGCCCAGGTACTCTTGCATCTTCTGGTTCCAGATTGCCGGGAGATCTTTGATGGCCAGGCTGCCTTCAACCATCTTGATCTCGAGCTCCAGGCGCAGCATGATGTGCAGGTTGTAGGTGGCCTCATCCGCATTTACCCGGATGAAAGATGGCTGCACCTTGTTAATGGCCCTGTGAAAGGCCTTGAGCCCCACCCCATCAAGCTGCGTCGGGCAAACACGCTTGAAACGCGGGTACATCAACTCCCAGAAAGGCAGCGAGCGGCCCACGATGTTTTCCCACATTCGCGATTGTGATTCGTGCACTGCCAGGGAAGCGCCGTGTCCGAGGGAAGTGCGCTCGAGGGTGTTGTTGATGCCCTGCTCATACATGGCGTGGCCGGCTTCGTGCATGGCGCTGAACAAAGTGGACAGCGGCTGGTCGGGCTCATAGCGATTGGTAATTCGTACATCGTCCCGGCTGAACGAGGTCTCGAACGGGTGCGGCGCCTTATCCATGCGGCCGCGGTTCCAGTCATAACCGAAAGCCCGCGTGATCTCGGCGCTGAACTCCCATAGCTTCTGCTCATTGAATTTGCGGTGGATAAACTTGTCGTTGACGGGCGCCTTCGCCGCGATCGACTTGATCAACTGCACCTGTTGGGGGCGCAACGTATCGAAAATACGCTGCACGTCAGCGGTTTTCATACCCGGTTCGTAATCATCCAGGAGCACGTCGTAGGGATGATCGGCGGGTGGGAAGAAGGTGACATATCGCTTCACGAGCTCCAGGACTTTTTCCAGGTGGGGTCTGAAGATTTCAAAATCGGACTTGGATCTGGCTTCGCGCCACGCCTCGAAAGCCTTGGTTGTTACAACGGCCTGCTCTGCGACAAACTCCGCCGGTACGCGCACGGCCTTGTCATAGTCGCGAGCCGCGACACGCACGAGTGCCGCGTCGTCGCCGTCCAATGAGACGCCCCGGAACTCCTCTTTGAGCGCCTGCAGCAGTTCTCCCACCTGCGGAGACGTAGCCTTCTGATGCGCGATCTTGCCAATGGTGGCCAGTTGTTGCCCTCGGGACTCACTTCCGCCGGCAGGCATGTAAGTCTGCTGATCCCACCCCAGCAGGCTCAAAGCGCTGTTGAGATCGGCGATCTCTCCAAGGATCTCTTTTAGTTGGTCCAGAGTCTGTTTCATCGTTCTCCTGTGAGGAATAGGATTGGTTCAGGTTACTTTCCACCGCAAGGGCTTACCTTGCAGCGCGGCCAGCACCTCATTGGCAATATCCTCTGCCGACCTGGCTTGCGCCTCGGCGGTTTGAGCTCCAATGTGGGGCGTCGCGATGACGCCGGGATGCGTCACCAGTTCAGTTGCCCCTGGCGGCTCGGTTTCAAAGACGTCCAACGCGGCGCCGGCCACCTTGCCGGATTTCAATGCCGCCAGCAGCGCGGCCTCATCTATGATCCCCCCGCGTGCAGCACAGATGATTCGCACACCGTCCTTCATTTGAGCGATTGCCATGGGACCTATCAGGTCGCGTGTTTGGACATTGAATGGCAGGTGGAGAGATATGAAGTCCGACCAGGCATATAGATCTTGAAGAGTGACAGATTCGGCGCCGCCCGCCTGCATGACGTCCTCCTGGACAAATGGATCGTATGTCACAACATTCATCCCGAAGGCCGTCGCCCGTTTTCCCAGCTCCATCCCGATCCGGCCGAAGCCGATTATGCCCAGGGTCTTGCCGGAGAGCTCAGTCCCCTCGAACTGTTTCTTGGACCAGAGGCCAGCTTTCATGCTTGAATCCGCCCGCGGGATCTCCCGTGCCAGCGCCAGCATCAATCCGAAGGTCAGTTCAGCGACGGCTCCAGTTGTAGCCGTGGGAGTGTTGACCACGGCTACATTGTGGCTCCGGGCCGATTCCAGGTCGATATTGTCCACCCCCACACCCGCGCGACCGATGACCCGCAGCACCCGAGCCGCCTCGATGACTGGCGCCGTCACCCGCGTTCGGCCCCGAACGATGAGCGCCTCGCAATCTGATACAGCGGAGAGGAGCTCGGCAGGGCTGATCCCGTCTTGGTCGCGAACCTCGGCTGAAGCGCGAAGGATGGACTGGCCTCTCTCGTCCAGTCCATCCGTGATGAGCACATGGTATTCCGACATCTTTCTATTGTAGCATGGGAGCAAACGGATCGATCACGGTACGGGGCACTTCTTCTTCATGCCGTTGCCATCGACAACAATATCAATCGAAGAGCCTTCACGGATATCGATGCTGAGAACCTGCGGGTAGCTATCCACATCGAGATCGATGACGACATATTCTCCTGGGTTAACCTGGACGTCGTTCGCCGGGAAATTGATGACGGCCGGCAGGATGATGCCACCAGGTTTGATCATAAGCTCGTGAAACGTGCAGTTGCGCACGAACGCCAGATCCGGCCACACGACCGGTGATATCTCGGGCAACAATTGAATGTCACCGCGTACTTCTGTGAACTCCGTCATGATCGAGATCCAACCTGCCTTGGACGGTGCCCCCGGAAGCGGAATACGTAGCCAATTGCCCAGGACGTCGCGGCCCGTGGGCACGGCCGTCTCCCCGGGGGAGAGAACTGACACCGGATTGAACGCCAAGTCTGGTCCACGGCGAATGAACACATGGCCCTTTGCCTTGACCTCGACGGGTGTCTGTGTGGACGCAGCTTCGAGAGTGTCGGCCGGAGGGCTCGTTTGTATCGCGGGCAATGCGATTACATTCGAGTGCGGCGGCGTCGCAGTAGTCACGATCGGCGCGGTGACAGAGGCGGGAGCACTTGTAGCGGGCAATGCAGCAGGGCGACCGCAGCTTGCTATCGAGATGCTCAAGAGCGCCAGGGTTCCGAGCGAGAAGGTTCCGGCGCGGAGCCTACTCATACCGGAGCGCTTCTACCGGCTCGAGGTTGGCTGCCCGGTTCGCCGGATAGATGCCGAAGAACAACCCCACGGCTGCGGAAAACACCGTTGCCAAGAGGATTGCGTCAAAACCTACAATGGGTGTGAAAGTGTTGCCGGTCGCGGCAGCGATACGCCCCACCGCGAAGGAGATCAGCCAGCCCAGGATAATGCCTACGATGCCGCCGATCAGACTGAGCAGTGATGACTCAGTTACAAACTGGATAAGGATGTCGCGTTTGCGAGCCCCCAATGCTTTCCTCAGCCCGATCTCGCGCGTACGCTCGGTGACGGATACAAGCATGATATTCATGATGCCAATGCCGCCGACGAGCAGCGAGATTGCCGCGATCCCGCCAAGGAAGATCGTTAGCACTCCCGTTACGCTTTGGATCGTGTTCAAGATGCTCTCCTGCGTAAACACCGTGAAGTCATCCTCGCCGACTGGCGTGCGGTGTCGTGTCCGCAGGATCTGTGCCACTTCCTCCGCAGCTGCGGGTACCGCTTGAAAGTCCACGGCCTGGATAAACAGGATATCGACCGTCCCCTCCCCGCCCCGTCGCGATACGAGGCGCGCCTCGGCGGTCGTCAATGGGACGATGACCTGATTGTCAGCTGATCCAAATGCGCTTCCGCCCTGCGGCGCCAGTACTCCGACAACTCGGAATGGCTGCCCCTCGATCCTGACGGTTTCCCCAATGAGACCGTCCCGATGGCTGAACAACTTGTCGGCTACATCGACGCCGAGAATGACAACGGAGGCATGGCCGTAGTACTGGTCCTCGCTGATGAACGTCCCCTCCAATAGCTTGATGTTTCGCACAGACTCATAGACGGGCGTAACACCCAGGATATCGGTGGTCTTGGTCTCGCCCGCGAATACGACTTCGCCTCTTCCCTGCAAGGCGGGTGCGACTCCCTGAAGGTGCGGTGCGGCGAATGGATCCATGAGGGCGGCGGCGTCGGCAAGCGTCAACGGACGGGACGTTCGGGGTCGTACATCTTGAGATCCGCCACTGAATACGAAGAGCAGATTGGTGCCCACCTGATTGATCGAACCGGTGATCGACGCCTCGGCTCCGTTGCCGACGGCCAGCATGGAAATCACAGCGGCAACGCCAATGACGATTCCCAACACCGTCAAGCCCGATCGCATCTTGTTCGAGTTCAGGCTCTCCAGCGCCTCCAGGAGCAATTGCGACATGTTCATGCCGCGACCTCTGAGGGATCTACCACCATACCATCCGCGATGCGGATGATCCGCTGCGTCTGCTCCCCGACCGCGGCATCGTGCGTTATGATAATCAGTGTCGTGCCCCGTTCCTTGTTGAGCCGCAGGAGCGTTGCTATGATTTCCTTGCCCACCTTGGAATCCAGGTTACCGGTGGGCTCATCCGCCATGATGATGGCAGGGTCGTTGACAATAGCCCGGGCGATTGCCACCCGCTGCTGTTGGCCGCCTGAAAGCTCTGTGGGGCGGTGGTTGACGCGGCTTTCCAGACCGACGGCGGTCAGCGCTTCCAGTGCCCGCTCCCGGCGGTGACCGTTTGTCATGCCGGAGTATCGCAGCGGCAACTCAACATTGGCCAGTGCGCTGTGCCTCGAAAGCAGGTTGAAGGACTGAAAGACAAAGCCAACCTTGTGGTTTCGGATGCTGGCCAGCTCATCGTCGTTCATGGTCGCCACGGCGGCTCCGTCCAGGAAGTACTCTCCCGCCGTGGGTCGGTCCAGGCATCCGAGGATGTTCATCAGGGTTGATTTGCCGGAACCCGAGGGCCCCATGATGGCCACCACTTCGCCTCGGCGGATGGTCAGAGTGGCGCCGCGAAGCGCCTCCACCTCGACTTCGCCCATCTTGTAGACCTTGGTAAGGCCGCGGGCGTTAACGACGAGCTCCATCATCCGGGACCCCCGCCGAACGGCCCGCCACCGAATGCCGGAGGATTAAGGATGATGAGATCTCCCTCCTTCAGCGCGCCCTCTGAAACGACACTCATGGTATCCGATGACGCACCCAAAGTCACGTCGGCCGGCTCGGCTCTTCCGTCCCTAAGTATATAGACGACTCGCTGACCATCGACCAGCCGCACGGCCCTGTTCGGTACCAGCAGCTGACCCGCGATCTGCTTCACAACAATGCTGACGGCCGCCGTCATACCGGGCTTCACTGCAACATCGGCATCTGTCATTCGAACGGTGACCGTAAAGACCACCGCGCCGGAGGTGGTATCGCCCGCCTGCGCCACCTGGTCCACCGTCCCATGGTAAGTGGTGCTGGCGATGGCATCCAACGTGAGCAGAACCGGCTGGCCGGCCTCCAGGTTGTTGATATCGATCTCCGAGACCTCAACGTCCACCAATAGATGCGACAGGTCGTCCACGCGGAATGCGGAACTGGCGGCGGCAACATGGTCGCCCACCAGCGGCGTTGCCTGCGTTACCGAGCCGGCAATCGGCGAGATGATCCGGGCAGAATTGAGTATGGCCCGGGCCGCATCGACATTTGCCTGTGCCGCCGCAACGTCGTCGGCGCTTGGGCCGTTCTTGAGCCGGTCGTAATTGCGCTCGGCGTCATCCAACTCGGCCTTCCTCAGGGCCAGCTGATTGTCGGCTTCCTGGATCGTGGCGTCATCCACCATACCCTTATGCCATTTGATCTCGGGAACCTGCTGGCCCCCGATGTACTTGATACGTACCTCCTCGATCCACTGCTCGCCATTAAGGGATAGGCGATAGTCATATGCCCGTTTGTAGGCGTCCTGAGCGGACTTCAACGCGATCGCGGCCTCCGCACTGCCAGTCATCGATTTGGCGTCTTCCAGCGCGCGCTCAGCGGTCACAAGATTTGCCTGGGCTTGTATGACGGCCTGAGGAACCGAATCCATCGCCAGAGTCGCGAGCACCTGGTCTTTCCTGACCTTGTCCCCTACTCGCACCAGGACTTTCTCGACCGTACCAGTCGTCTGCCAGTTCAGTACCGCACTCTGGGCGGCACGGACCGTTCCGGTCGCCCCAACCGTCGCCGTCAGCTCACCTCTCACAACGGGTGTGGTCTCAAACGTCGTGTTCTGATTTCGGCGACCTCGACCGCCCAGGATAATGGCTACGATGACGAGAAGAACCAGGGCCGCCCCGATCAGGATCCTGGTCCTCTTTCCAAGCCGCGCAAGCAATGCCTTCATGCCAAGATGTCCTTCCACAAAACACTGGCGCAGCATGCACCGCATGGAGCGCTGACGGCGCAAGTGCTGCAAAATTCGGTATGAATCCGCCCTGACCCAGCAAACCGGCCGTCAAGACGATATACGCTGCCCGAATGATGGAGTCGCAGGCTCTCAATCATACTCCCCCACTCGTTTTCCGGCTTGGTGCGACCCCACGCGAGCCGGTTTAGGACACCGGAATGCCGCGGAACCCGCGTGCACGCCTATTAGTGCGAAAATTCCCAAGTCATTTCAGCTGCATCTCATGGCAGCCGAATGACATGACAGAAGTCCTCTTGAGCACCAGGATATTCAGCCGAATGTCACACGGATTTGGGCTCTGGACAAAGTTCGTGATAATTGTCCAACGCACAAATGACATAAGAGCCTTTGGCGTTGGAGAACCGCTGGGTATCATGATGCTAAGTTGCACTCGAGGCAGCCGGAGGATATATGCAGGCAGTGCCCAGCGAATACCTGGCCATAGATCGCAAGGAACGGGCAAACAAGCCATTCTGCGACCTCGACCTGCGCCCTGCCAAAGACAGGACGCGGGATTTCGAGGATGTGGTCATAGAGTTTGATCCGGAACGCGCCATGCGCGAGGCTTCGCGCTGCGTGCATTGCCCGGACCCTGCGCCCTGCATGCTCGCCTGCCCGGCCCACAACGACATCCCCTCTGCCATGTGGTTGATCGAACAGGGCAAGTTCATCGAGGCTGCCCAGCTGTACCACCACACGAGTTCGCTGCCGGAGATCTGTGGCCGCGTCTGCCCGCACGAGCAACTATGTCAGGGTTCCTGTGTGCACAACAAAGATCATGAACCCGTCTTATGCGGTGAGCTTGAGGCCTTCACGGTCGACTTCGAGCGCCGAACGCAGGGATACAAGATACCGACTGGCTCACCCACTGGCAAGAAGGTTGCCCTGATCGGCGCCGGACCGGCGAGTCTGGGTTGCGCCGAGGTCTTGCTTCAGAAGGGGCACGAGGTGACGCTGTTCGAGTCGCGACCCGTGCCCGGCGGCCTGCTCGTTTACGGAATACCTAACTTCAAACTCTCCAAGTGCGTCTGGTTTGAGAAATGGGACGAGTTCACGCGCGCTGGCGCGAAGTTCGTGCCGAATACCTATATCGGCAAGGACAAGACCATCGACCAGTTGTTTGCCGAGGGTTTTGAAGCCGTATTTGTGGGCGTCGGCTCGGAAGTGGACGCCAAAATGGAAGACACGCCAGGCACCGATTTGCCAGGCGTGTATCAGGCCACCGATTTCCTTATCCGGGGCAACGTCGCCTCGAAGCTGCTCCCGGAGGACATGAAAGGACCGCTGGTCATTGGCAAGCGCGTGGTGGTCATCGGCGGTGGCGACACGGCCTCGGATTGCCTGCGTACAGCTCTGCGCCTGGGTGCAGACGAAGTCACGTGCCTCTACCGGCGTACGGAGAAAGAAATGCCGGGCGGGCGCAAGGACCGCCAAATGGCCCGCGAGGAAGGCGCCAAATATCGCTTCCTGACCCAGCCGGTCAAGTTCATTGCCGGCGCAGATGGAAGGCTCGCCGCCGTCGAATGCATCGAGATGGTCCTTGGTGAGCCGGATGCGAAGGGCCGGCGACGCCCCGTTCCCGTCCCGGATTCGAACTTCAGCGTTGCCTGCGATACCGCCATCCTGGCCCTCGGCTATTGGCCGGATCCGATCCTCGGCAAAACCACCCCCGATCTCGAGACGCATGACTGGGGCCTCATCACAGTGACCAATAAGGAAACGGGTGCGACCTCCCGACCCGGCGTCTTCTCGGGCGGTGACTGCGTGACTGGACCGGATATCGTCGTGACTGCTATGATCGCGGGCCGGAAGGCAGCCAACGCAATCGACGCGTATCTCGCAAACTAGAGCGCGTGCCAACACGCAACCAAGAAAGGGCGAGCTACCTCGCCCTTTCTTTCATTTCCCGCCCTTTGTAATGTCCTACGTGTGACCTCCTTCACTGCCGCTCGCTTCCTAGGCAACTTAGAATCATATTCAGAGAATCGAATGTAATGAGACGCGCCGTTCAGCTGCCGCAGACGTACCAGCATCAGGCTGCATTGTTTCGCGCCGTCAGCCACCCGGCGCGGGTTGCCATCATCGGCGTCCTGAGAGGCGGCGAGCAATGCGTCTGCCATCTTGAGGCGTCACTCGGTCTCCGCCAAAGCTTTATCTCGCAACAACTGATGGTGCTGCGTCGAGCAGGCCTGGTTGAGGACCGCCGGGATGGCTGGAACATCTTTTACCGCCTCACGACGGTGGGACAGCGGTTGGAAGTTGCCCTCACGACCGCTGGTTACCGGCATGAGGGCGGTCCGAAAGCAATTAGGGAAGGGTCCGCTTGCCCCTGCCCCAAGTGCAGTCGCAAACGCGGCCTGCATGGACTGCCTCGAAGAGACCAGCATGCAAGATCCTGAACTCTGGTTGCGCTTGTTGCAGGGCGGTGTTGGGAACCTTGCCGCTTACCTGGCCGCACACGTCCTCTTATGCCTTGTGCCAGCGTTTTACATCGCCGGCGCCATGACTGCCCTCATCCCCAAAGAGACCATCACGCGATTCCTGGGACGCCGGACGCCGGCCGTCATTTCGTATCCGGCGGCTGCGCTTGCAGGCTCGGTTCTCGCCGTTTGCTCGTGCACCATCGTGCCCCTTTTTGCCGGCATCTACAAAAAGGGCGCCGGTCTGGGGCCCGCCATCACCTTTCTGTTCTTTGCTCCGGCAGCTAATATCCTCGCCCTGGTTTACACGGGCGGCATCATTGGTGTCGATCTGGCCTTCGCCCGGCTCCTGCTCTCGCTGGCCTTTGGAATTAGCATCGGGATCATCATGGCCGCCATTTTTCGCCGCTCGGACTCCGCCCACGACGCCGACATCGATGCAATGTTCGTCGGCGGCACCGCGCTTAAGCGATCATCGCTGGTCTTCTTGCTGGTACTGGTTGCACTGCTGCTCTCCGGCACGCTCAAGATACCGCTGCTCCAAACCGCCTACGCAAACGTAAGCGTACCGCTGCATGGCTTGGACCGGGCTCAACTCGTCCTCGCTGATCTTGTTCCATTTGACTCCACGCGTGGCGAAGAAGGCGTCACTGCCCAAGGCGCCATTCTCGTCGTCCTGCTTGGCCTGATTGCGTTGGCATCCTGGAAGGGATTCGAGACGATCTTTGACGGGCCGGGAGCATGGACCTGGGCGGCGCTCGCATTGACCGCGACGACACTGCTATTTGCGGCGTGCGGCGTCGTGCCCGGGCCAGCCCGGCTCCAGGTCGCAATAACTGGCCGGTTTGTGGCCGTGGCGCTTGGTATCGCGAGTTTGGCGATTCTCGGCAAGTTCGGTCTGACGCCGGACGAGCTGACGGCCTGGCTCTGGGAATCGTGGCGATTCATGAAACAGATCTTCCCGCTCTTGGTCGCCGGAGTCTTTGCGGTCGGCCTCATACGCGTGCTCATCCAGCCCGAGTGGATTCGCGCGCTGGCAGGTGAAAACAGCCTGCTTGGCAATGCCGCCGGGGTGGCGTTCGGTGTGTTCATGTACTTCCCCACGCTCGTCGAGGTGCCCATAGCCCGGATGTTCCTGGACTTGGGGATGCATCGGGGTCCGTTGTTGGCTTATCTGATGGCGGATCCTGAGTTGAGCCTTCAGAGCATTCTGATGCTTTCAGCCATCCTCGGCCGGGTGAGGGCGTGGACCTACGTCGGCTGGGTGGCAATTTTCAGCGTGATCGCCGGACTGATCTATGGTACGTGGGTGGATCATAGTGGGGCCGCGGCCGTCATATTCCTGCTCATCGGTTTGGCCACGGTGACAGTCATACTGCTGGGGTGGTTCAGACATCGGTGGAGTACTTCCATGGCCGTGCGGCCATCCTGACGTCGGATGCACACCAGTCCAACAGGCTCAGGCATGGCATAACCTGTTCCGAAGCACGCCTCACGATAAGGAGGATTCGAAAATGCTTCAAATCAAGATTCTGGGCTCTGGTTGCCCCAACTGCCGGAAGTTGACCGAGCTGACGGAGCGCGCTATCGCAGGTCTGGGCGTCGAGGCGAAAATCGAGAAGGTAACGGATCACAACCAAATAGTCGGATACAACGTTCTTTCAACTCCAGGACTTGTGATCAATGAGAAGGTCGTGTCGTCCGGACGAATCCCGTCCGAGGCCGAGATCACATCGATGATCGCAACAGCACTGATGGCGAATTGAGATGTCTGCAACCTTTCGCTCCAACAAACGACTCTCCTTCCTCGACCGGTACCTGACCTTGTGGATCTTCCTGGCGATGGCGCTGGGCGTCCTCATAGGCTACCTCTTCCCGCGTGGTGTCCAGGCTTTCAATACATCGGTCTCAGTCGGAACCACGAACATTCCGATTGCCATCGGACTCATCCTCATGATGTACCCGCCGCTCGCAAAGGTGCACTATGAGGAGTTGGGCGAGGTCTTCCGCAACTGGAAGATTCTCTCGTTCTCCCTCATCCAGAACTGGATTATAGGCCCCATCCTTATGTTCGTGCTGGCAGTTGTGTTCCTGCGCGGCTATCCCGAATACATGGCAGGTCTGATCATGATCGGGCTGGCCCGCTGCATCGCCATGGTCATCGTCTGGAACGAACTTGCCCGGGGAGACACAGAATACGCCGCCGGCCTTGTGGCTTTCAACAGCATATTCCAGGTGTTTTTCTACAGTGTATACGCCTACGTCTTTATCACAGTCCTGCCGCCGCTACTCGGGCTCGAGGGTGTTCTGGTTCAGGTAACGATCGGCGAGATCGCTCGGAGCGTTTTCATCTATCTTGGCATACCCTTCATTGCCGGTTTTCTGACGCGATTGCTGCTCGTGCGACTCAAGGGCCGCGCATGGTACGACGGCGTGTTTGTCCCGCGCATCAGCCCTCTAACGCTTGTGGCCCTGCTCTTCACGATCATCGTCATGTTCTCACTCAAGGGCAACCTGATAGTCACTATTCCGCTGGATGTCGTGCGTATCGCGGTGCCGCTCGTGATCTATTTTGTGATCATGTTTCTGGTGTCCTTCTGGATGGGCACCCGAATCGGGGCGGACTACCGCAAGACGACTACGCTCGCCTTTACGGCTGCCAGCAACAATTTTGAACTGGCGATCGCCGTGGCCGTGGCCGTCTTCGGCATCGGAAGCGGCGCTGCGTTCGCGGCCGTGATCGGGCCCCTCATTGAAGTCCCGGTCATGATCGGACTTGTGAACGTGGCCTTCTGGCTTCGCGGCAGATACTACCCGCAGCCAGCGACCGCGTAGGTCGAGGAGTGCTGCGACCCCTTCCGAGGTAGATGCGCGCGGCCTCTGCTTAATCAGCACTAAGGGATGACGATTAGAATGGCGCAATCATGTGGTTGCGCTTGAGTCGCGCGGTCGAACTGACAATCCTGCTGGCATTTGCTGCATCCCTTGCACCCTCGGCGGCGATCCTGCCCGGCGATGAACAGGATCAGGCGCGCCGGTACACGCGCAACATCGAATTTGAATATCTCTCATGGATGCAAGACGCCGCGCGCCTGAAGGCGGCGGCAGGCGCCGCGGGGATCCCGGGTTACGTCGACCGCGCATCACGCCGTATCATCGTGTCCGATTATCTGCAAGTCACACAGAAAGTCATCCTCGCGCAGGATGCCCTCAACAAGATCTATGCCGATCCGCAGGTGGAAGATAAGATCCAAGCGGCCGCGTACATCAAGCAGCAGTTGCTTCGTCTTGGCGCGGTCCAGGACGAGCTTGCTCCGCTGGCAGAGGCAGTGTTGCAGTCGCAGGTTACTGAAGTGGCCGCGGCGCTTGGGCTGACGACATTGGGGCAGCCGATACCTGAGGTCCTGTATCACAGTACCTCCGTGCCCGATGCCTTGATCGTTTCTCCTCGCGATCTGATTCGCCAAACTGCCAATATCTCCATCCAGCCCGGGCTTCCGGCAGATCAGCAGACCCAGTTGGAGCAGCGAGTGGAGCAGGGCTTGGACGCTTCAGCCCTGGTGGTGCCCATCGGTGGAATCGGCGTATATCCAACAATGATCACTCAGACGACGGACCGTCGCTGGCTCGTCGACACGATCGCACATGAGTGGACTCACAACTACCTGGAGCTGCGTCCTCTGGGACTTCTATATGATCGCACACCCGAGCTCCGCACGATGAATGAGACGACCGCGGACATAGTGGGAACGGAGATCGGTGACCAGGTGGAGCAACGCTACTACGCCAGCGAAAGGCGGGGCCTCGCAGCCAACTCGCCGATGATCGGCCTTTTGGCGCACTATCCAGATCCGCATGATGCCGACCCGCCACCTTTCGATTTTCGGTCGGAAATGCACACCACGCGGACTACGGTGGATAATCTGCTGGCCTCGGGTAAAATCCTCGAGGCTGAAACATATATGGAACAGCGCCGCAAACTTTTTCTGGAGAATGGTTTCTACATACGCAGGCTAAATCAGGCATACTTTGCATTCTACGGAGCATATGCCGACGTGCCTGGCGGCCCGGCTGGAGCCGATCCGGTCGGCCCTGCGGTACGTGCCTTGAGGGCGGAGAGCGGTTCTCTGGCCGAGTTCTTGAAGCGCATTTCCTGGATGACATCGTTCCACCAGCTGCAAGTTGCAGTCAGGAACTAGGGCCATGCGCGCATGGCGCCTTCTAGCGGTTGGGTCCGTTGCATTTTCGGCCACGTGTATCCTCGTCGCGTGCAACGCCTCGCAGGGAGCCGGCACACCCACGCTTCCCGCTCCAACCCCCTCAGCAACTCCAAATCCGAACCTCGGATGCACCGCGGTTGAAGCAGCACCAACTGCCGCGCCGCTGGCTTCCCTGGCGCCCGTCTCGGAGCAGGACTACGTCACCGGGCCCGAGGATGCATCCGTCACGATGGTGTTCTACTGCGATCTTCAGTCTCCTCAATGCGAGATCTTCAACACCGCCCTCGATAGCCTCATGCGTTCCCACGGCCGCGACCTCCGTGTCGTGTATCGGCTGTTCCCGGTTCCTGCTGCAGTCGTCCCCACTCTGGACAAGTCAGAAGCATCGGCAAGAGCTGCGATCGCGGCCGGCAACCAGAATCACTTTTGGCAGATGCGCGGCCTGCTCCATGAGAAATACAGCGAGTGGACGCCACTGGAACCGGCTGAATTTGTGCGCTGGGTGGTCAGGCAGTCGGCGGCTTTGGGCATGGATCCAACGAAGTTTTCAACGGACCTTGCAAGCAGCGAAACTTCGGCGACCGCCGTGGGATTGTACGAGTCGGCTATGCAGCTTGGGATCAATGGAATTCCCACTGTATTCATCAATGGTCAGCTGCAGTCCAGGGCGGCCCTCAGCACCTCCGGCTTGGATTCCACCATCGGCCTGGTCGCCCTGGGCTCCCACCAGTATCGCTCCTGTCCACCCTTCGAGGTGGATACATCCGCCGGCTACGTTACAGTTCTGCATACGGACAAGGGAGACATCGCGATCCGGTTGCTCCCCGATCGTGCCCCACTGGCCGTCAACTCCTTCATCTTCCTGGCACGCCATGGATGGTTCGACGGCACCACCTTCCACCGGGTGATACCGGGGTATGTGGCCCAAGCTGGTGACCCGAGTGGCACCGGTAGCGGCGGACCGGGCTACTATTTCAAGAACGAGGTTTACGTCGATCTCTTGTTCGACAAGCCGGGCGTCGTGGGAATGGCAAACGCGGGCCCGGACACAAATGGGAGCCAATTCTTCATCACGTACGCCCCCGAACCGCAGCTCGATGGACAGTACACAATATTCGGTCAAGTGATAGACGGCATGGATGTCGTCGAGAGCCTCGCCCCCCGAGATCCTCAAGCGTCGGCGGGGCTCCCGCCAGGCGACAGGATTCTCAGCGTTACCATCGAGAACAGATGACGCCTTCTGCCAATCGCGACTGGCGAGTGATCCTGCTGGCATTCGGGAGCGCCGGAGCTGGCCTCCTGTCACTTGCGTTGGCTGCCATGACCGCGAGTTATGCCGTGATTGGACGTCTGTTTGGCCTGTCGGATCCTGCTATTGCCGAGCCTTGGCCCATGCTCATAGTGGCATCCGACCTGACCCTGATCGCGGCTGTGTCACTCGTCGCCGCGTATCATTCGGTGCAGAGGCTGCGCGGAGAGATCCACGCGTACAGCCGACCGCCTGCATTGCGGTCCTGGTTTATGATCGTCCTGCTTGTTGCCTGGCTGGTGATCAGTCTCGTGGCCTCGGCACTTGTGGATCGCGGAGCCTGGCAGGCGGCGCTCCCCTTGCTTCACATGCTTGCCATCAGCATTCCCGTCTACCTGCTGGCCAGGATCGCGATCAACGGGCTGCGGGGCGGTTCGTCGCTGAGGCTGTGGGGCGCTGTCGCTACCGGGATGTTGGTGGGCACCGGAGTTGCCATCGTTATCGAGGTGTCCCTGCTGGTTCTTGGGGCATCTGCAGGCATACTATTCGTGGCCCTCAACCCCGAGCATTTGACGACGCTGCAAAGGCTCACCACGCAACTGGGTCCAGCGCCAAGCATGGAGCATGTGATCGAGATCCTTGGGCCCGTATTTACGTCGCCCGGGGCAGTCATACTCGCTTTGTTCGTGGTCTCGGGGGTAATCCCCATCGTCGAGGAATTGGCGAAATCGATGAGCACGTGGGCGATCTACGACCGCCTCTTGGCGTCTGCTGACGGCTTCTGGTCGGGGGCTTTGAGCGGTGCCGGCTTCGCCCTCCTCGAGGGATTGATGAGCTCCGCGGATCCTACGCCGCCGTGGGCATTCATCCTCCTTCTTCGCGGTGGCAGCAGTCTGATGCATATAGTTGCATCCGCGCTTGCCGGTTGGGGAATTGGCTCGTTTAGAAACGGCCGTGGATGGGGACGGTTGATCGTTGGCTACGTGGTAGCAATGGCTCTACACTCGGCCTGGAACGCCTCGATTGTGGGCATTGGTTACGGTGCCATCAAGGCGACGGTCGACAATAATCAACTCGATCCCGTGGGTCTTGCGTCAGCATCTGCAGGCGGACTATTTCTTGCACTGCTCATTGCGCTTCTTCCGATCGGCCTTATCATCCTGAATCAAAGGCTCCGAGCGAGCGAAGTGGGGGACGCCGCGCTGGGCAAGGCCGACGCCCCAGGCCCGCAGAATTCATTCCCCACGGAAGGCTAGTGTCGCACTATGTCTCTATACAAGACCGATTCGATCGTACGCGACGGTGATCTGGCGGAATTGGTCGGGCTGCGTCACAAGCACTTCATACTGACGCTTCAATCCGGTGCCCGCTTCGAAACACATCGCGGTGTTGTTCAGCATGACGACTTGATCGGCAAACCGTGGGGCTCGCAGGTGTTCAGCCACATGGGCGCCCCGTTCTTCCTCCTCCAACCCTCGTTGGCCGACGTGCTCGTTGATCTGCCTCGTTCCGGGCAAATCTTGTATCCAAAGGATATCGGGTTTATCCTGGTGAGCATGGGTATCGGGCCGGGAAAAACGGTGATCGAAGCCGGAACCGGCTCCGGCTCAATGACCATCGCCACCGCCTTTGCCGTGGGGCCGGAGGGCCGTGTTGTCACGTATGAGATTCGGGAGGACATGCAGAATCTCGCGAAGAAGAACCTTGAACGTGTTGGTTTGGCGTCCAAGGTGGAATTCAAGCTGCGGGACATCAAGGAAGGCTTCGATGAGACGGATGCGGACGCCTTCTTCCTCGACGTGGCAAATCCATGGGATTATATAGAACAGGTTCGAAGGGCGCTCAAGCCGGGCGGCTCCTTTTGCAGCCTGGTGCCAACGTTCAACCAGGTGGCTGCGCTGCTGATCGCCCTACGTCAGAGCCGATTTGCCTTTGTGGAGGTGTGCGAAATCCTGTTGCGCTACTTCAAGCCGGAGCCCGCCCGCATCCGCCCAACCGATAGAATGGTTGCCCATACCGGCTTCCTCATATTCGGACGCCGCATCGAGCCTGTTGAGGACGAAAGAGGCATAGAATTGGCCCGCGAGATCGGGGCGGCCGCGCCGGAGTCCGGAGCACCGGGCCAGCCCGTCACTGAACAAGGGATCTAGACCAATGCGCAGACGCTTCGCACGACGGGCCACACGGCGATTGGGGCGCGGGATGATGGGCACTATCCCGCCTCTCCTGATTCGATCAAATGAATTGATATCTGCCGGCGAGTTTGTGCAGGCGGCAGATGGTTCGGAAGAGTTGGCCAACACTGCCGATGCGCGCGGCGGGCGGCGCACTGCACGCCTGTATCTGGAGGCCGGCCGGGCCCGCGTTAGAGCCGCGCAGGGCTCCCGAGGTCTCGAGCTCATTCAGCGAGGGCTGGGCCTCTTCGCCGCCGCAGGACTCTGGCGGCGCTTGACACTTGCCGGGACGCGGCTCGCCGCCGAGTTCGATGACCTCGGATTCAAGCATGAGGCCCAACAGGTTCGCCTGTCAATGGATGCGCTCACACCCGTAAGCGATCCCGCATCGCCCGGAACCATCGTCTCGTCGCGGCTGCAACTCCCCACGCATTGCCCGGGCTGTGGCGCTCCTCTCCGACCCGATGAGGTCGAATGGCTCGACGAGGCCACGGCGGAGTGCGAATACTGCGGGACACCTGTTCGCGGCGAGTAGCTTGCCAGCTCAAGGGAAGACGCCAGCAACCTCCAACATGCAGCAGTCACGTAGCGCGCATGCCGCTCACTGAAGACGAGATCACCCGGTTGCTGAGTGCCGCCTATGCAGACGGATCAGCTTTCGCACCCGGGTACAGCGAGATGGATCTCGATGAGAGCACTCCGCTCAAGTGCGCTGCGGTCCTGATTCCTCTCGTGCTGCATGATGGCGACTGGAACATCCTTTACACAAGGCGAACTCAGCGCGTCGAAAGTCATAAGGGGCAGGTTTCCTTCCCCGGGGGTGGTTGCGACCAAGGCGAAACAACGCCGGAACAAACCGCCCTCCGGGAGGCTAACGAGGAGATCGGAGTCGAGCCGACTGAGGTGCGGATCTTGGGACGGCTCTCGAGCGTGGCCACGATTTCCAGCTTTCTCGTGACGCCGGTCGTCGGCGCCCTCCGCTGGCCAACGGTCTTCCGGCTTAATGAGGACGAAGTCGAGCGCATCTTCACGGTGCCGCTGGCCTGGCTGGCTGAAGCGCGCAACCGATTTGAGCTCCCCTTCCCCGGCGGAAGCAGAAACGTGATCTTCTACCATCCATATGATGGTGAATTGGTTTGGGGTGCAACAGCGCGGATGACGCTGGATTTCGTGCGTACGCTCCGACTGTAGTGGTGCTCCTGCAACCGGTCCTGCATACTAAGCAAACTCCCCGCTGAATTCAGCGGGGAGTCTCGTTCCAGATCTATGCAGCCTTCTTCTTCTTGTCTTCCTCGGGTTTCGCGGCCGGCTCGGCGCCTTCCTCTTCCTTCTTGCCTCGCTCCACGGAAAGTTCAGGCTCCGCCGCCTCACCCTCGACAGCCACCGCACCCTCAACGGGCGCCGCAACCTCTTCGACGGCCTCTTCCTTGGCGTAGGTGGTGACGATCACCATCTCATCCGGATCGTCCAGGACTCTGACCTTCTCAGGAACTTGCAGATCTCGAACATGGATGCCGTCTCCGACCTGTGCCAGGCCGGAGATATCCACAACGATTCGATCCGGCAGGTCGGTTGGCAGACACTCCACCGAGATGGAATGGAGGCCCGTCACAAGCACCGCATTCAGGTCCTTGACTGCCGGCGAAGTACCGGTGACCTCGATGCGAACACTTGCCCGGATATTCTCGGTCAATGAGACGGCCAGGAAATCCACATGCTTCAGGGTGTCTTTGAGATAGTCACGCTGACGTTCGCGCACGAGCGCCGGATACTCCTTGCCGTCCACTTCGACAGAAATCAGGGTCGAAGAACCAACTTTGCTGAGCACGAGCCCCGCGCTGTGGGCGTCCAGCGTAATGTTGATGGGCTCGGTATGCCGCCCGTAGATCACGGCGGGCAGTTTTCCGGCACGCCTCAAGGCACCTACCTGCTTGCCCGTGACGTCGCGCTTTGTTGCCTTAATTACTACCTTCTCCATTGCTTCTCCTTGAGCGCCTCTCACCCCCGATGGGGGTTACCTTCGCTCCTTAGTGCGCAGATCGATATGCCTCGTTCTGCGCGTGGGCGCTGCCCAACGACCCCCAACTGTATCATTCCAGAAAGCGCGCCTCCTGATCAAGGAGGCGCAATTTGGGCGAATTTGATTCTAGCCCGCGGCGAAGGTTCCGTCAAGCGGACTTCGCCGGGGGCAGGTTCTGGCGGTACGGCTGGCAAACGATTCCGTTCTCCGTAACGATTGCCGAGATGAGGCGGCCGGGTGTGATGTCAAATGCAGGATTCCTGGCCCGAGCGTCCTTGGGCGTTACTCGCTCGCCGTAGATCTCAATCTCCAGGACTTCGGCCGGATCGCGTTCCTCGATCTGGATAGCCTCCCCACTCTCCATGCTGAAGTCTATCGAGGAGGTTGGCACGACGGCGTAGGCAGGCACCTCGTTGTCGTGGGCCGCCAGGGCAAGCATGTAGGTCCCGATCTTGTTAGCGACGTCCCCATTGGCTGCCACTCGATCGGCACCGAACATCACTTTCTGAGCCTCGCCGCGGCGCAGGAAATGACCAGCCATGCTGTCAGTGATGATCTCATAGGGGATCCCATAGTGCTGAAGCTCCCACGCCGTGAGACGCGCTCCCTGCAGTCGGGGTCGTGTTTCGTCCACGAGTACATGGATCCGCTTGCCCATGTCGTGTGCCATCCGAATGGCGCCAAGTGCCGTACCCCAGTCGACCGCCGCAAGTGCGCCCGTGTTGCAGTGATGGATCACCGTATCACCGTCAGCCAGAAGGCCCGCACCGTGCTGCGCCATGCGGCGGTTGATCTCCACATCTTCATCTGCCAGGCGTTGGGCTCTCTCCAATACGCGTCGCCTGAGCGCGTGGACACTTCCTGCGTGTTTGCGGGCATCCTCCATGATCTGGTCGATCGCCCAGCCGAGGTTGACTGCGGTGGGGCGAGTGTCCCGAAGGGCAGCTGCTGCACGCTCCATATCACTTAGGAGTTCGTTCGAATCTTGGGCCGGTGACTCCCTTGCGGCCAGCGCCAGGCCAAACGCCGCGGCCACACCGATCGCTGGCGCTCCCCTGACCACCATGTGACGGATGGCGTCCTCGACCTGGCCAGCCCGTGTGAGCGCAACCAGGTCGAGCACGGCCGGCAGCCGCCGCTGATCGATCAGCTTCAACGCGTCATCTTCCCAAAACACCGTTCTCATCAGGGTTCACTCGGATTGGAGGGCTCTGCGTGCCGCCTCAAGCCGGCATAGTGCGTCCGGCGTCATGCGCCCTACATGGCCCAGCGCTTGAGCGCGCCAGAAGACCTCGGCAACATGCTCAAGCCGTTCAAGATGCACCAGCGCCTCTTCAAGATGCTTCCCACAGGTCAAGGTTCCATGATTCCGAAGAATGATGGCGTCGTGCGATCCGATCAACGGACGGATCGCATCCGCGTCCTCCGGCGAAGATGGCTGTGCATAGTCCGTGACCGGCACGTTCCCCAGGTGCACCACAGCCTCCGGAAGTATGTCGGCAGGGAATGGCAAGCCTGCCACAGTCAGCGCGGTGGCGAAGACCGGGTGCGCGTGGATCACCGCGCGAACGTCGGCGCGCTGGCGGTAGACCTCAAGATGCATGGGTGTCTCCGAGGAAGGGACTGCCTGGGTGCCCGACCGCATGATTCCGCTGTCTAGCCCAATGACGATCAAGTCCTCAAGCTTCAAGCGACCTTTTGATACGCCCGCGGCGGTTATGAGGATGTGGTCCTCGCCCAGCCGCACCGAGAGGTTGCCGTCATTGGACGTCAGCAATCCGCGGTCGTAGCAGATGCGACCACATTCCACCAGGGCAAGTCGCATCTCGGACTCATTCGCGCGATCGTCAAATCGCAACACGGCAACCGTATTCTAGGTCAGTCGATGCGCACAGTCAATGGAAGAGTAATCGGCGTGGTCGCCGGACGTCTTGGAGATTGTCCGAACGGTATAATCTCTGGTTCTGAGGAACGGAAGGGACTTTATGAGGAAGTACCTCTACGTCACGGTTTTCACGGCGGGGATGACGACGCTCGCAGCGGAGCTGTCCGCTTCCCGACTCATTGGCAATGTTTTTGGAACCAGCAATCTCGTCTGGGCCAGCATCATCGGGCTCATTCTGATCTACCTCACGGTCGGCTACTTCCTGGGAGGCCGGCTTGCGGACAAATGGCCGGTACCTTCCGCGATGTACCGCATTTTGGCGTGGGGGGCATTCAGCCTCGGCGTCGTTCCGTACGTTTCGAGTCCGATCCTGCGCTTCGCCGCCACGGCTTTCGAGGGCCTGGACGTGGCGGTCCTGCTGGGTTCGTTCGCTGCAGTGCTGGTGCTTTTCATTGTTCCGATCACTCTGCTGGGCACGATCTCGCCGTTCGCGATTCGATTGAGTCTCGACGACCAGGAGTCATCCGGCAGGACCGCCGGGACAATCTACGGTATCTCGACGCTGGGCTCGTTTATCGGTACCTTTGTGCCGGTGTTGGTCACCATCCCGGCAGTTGGCACGCGCCTCACGTTCCTGCTCTTCAGCCTGCTGCTCTTGATCGTGGCTCTGGTGGGTCTTGGCATCTCCGGCGGCCGTCGTCTGGTCATCCAGCATCTGTGGATGCCAATCCTACTGGCTGTGATTGCCGCAGCCACCTCAGGGCAGGCCCTCAAAGCCAGCACAAATCAGATATTCGAGACAGAATCGGCCTACAACTACATCCAGGTGCAGCAGTCGGGCGACACCACCATCCTGCGACTGAACGACGGTGAGGGTGTGCACTCCATCTATAATCCAACCACTCTCGACTATGGCGGACCGTGGCAGCAATTTCTGGTCGGGCCATACTTCTATCCGGATGCAGAGCCAGCGGACGTGCGACGCATGGCCATCGTGGGATTGGCTGCCGGCACCACGGCGCGGCAAGCCAGCGCAGTGTATGGACCGATCCCTATAGACGGTTTTGAGCTGGATCCCAAGATCGTGGAAATCGGACGTAAGTATTTTGCCGAGGATATGGATAACCTCACCATCCACATCGGAGATGGGCGCTGGAATCTGGATCAAAGCCCGTACCGTTATGACATCATCGCGGTGGATGCCTATCGTCCCCCATATATCCCTCCGCACATGACGACGCAGGAGTTCTATCAGATCTGCGCCAACCACCTCTCCGAGAAGGGCGTCCTGGCTATCAACGTGGGGAGTGTGCCCGGTGATCGCCGACTGATAAATGGTTTGGCCACCACCATGGCCACCGTGTTTCCGAGCGTCTACTTGATGGATATCCCCGGAACGCTGAACACGATGATCTATGCGACCATGGGCAGGACGACGGCGGAGGACTTTGCTGCCAATCTGAGTCGCTTCTCCGGACGCCCGGATATCCATCCGTTGTTGCGAACCACAATGGAGCTGACCTTCGCCCATCTCCAGCCTGGATTTGATGCCACGCAGGTTTTCACCGATGACCGTGCGCCGATAGAGCGAATCGTTGACGACATGGTGATTCGGTTCGCCCTTGCTGGCGATCTGGAGGGCCTGCAGCCATGAATTTGAAGCCGGCTCGGATAGCCTCCGCGGCTCTTAACGCCATCATCGCCGTGTGTGTGCCCATCGTTCTGATTGGCGCGACTCTGCGTCTGATCCTGGTGCCCGCATTTCTGCAAGTTGAGTACCGCATGCCCGGTTTTCCTCCCGACGACTATGGCTTCAGTATCGCTGATCGACTCCACTGGGCGTCATCAAGCTGGCGCTATCTTGTGAACTCCAGCGAGATATCCTACCTGGCCGACCTGCAGTTGGACAACGGCTCGTCGCTCTTCAATCCGCGTGAGCTGGACCATATGCGTGATGTCAAGGCCGTCGTGCAGCGCACCTTCGCAGCATTGTATGTTGCCCTGGGCATTCTGGCGGTTTTGGGAATCGTAGCTTGGCGGGCAAACCGTCTCCCCGATTTTCGCAGGGGAATCAGATCCGGCGCGTGGCTAACGATAAGTCTCGCGGGTCTGATCGGAGCAATCGTGGCCGCCGGCATGTTCCTAAATCCTGACTTGTTCTGGGAATTCTTTACTGCATTCCACGGGCTGTTCTTTCAGGGCGACTCCTGGCTGTTCGCCTACTCGGACTCACTTATCAGGCTCTTCCCGATCCGATTCTGGCAGGACACCTTCCTCATTGCAGCGTTGGTCGTCCTGGCCAGTGCGGCGGCGCTGGCGTTCGGATTACGCGAACCTCGCTCGACCACATCCTCACGGTAGCTGACTCAGAGCGGCCGCGCGCGGTCGCGCGAACGCATGATGTATAATCCCTCTTATGCGAGCAGAGATGCCCGATAACCTGTCTCTGAAGGACCGCGTTGCGCTGGTCACGGGCGCGGGGCGAGGGATTGGCCGCGCCATTGCCAGGGAATTGGCTGACCGGGGCGCGGCGGTCATCGTCAACTACAACAGGTCCGCGGCCGAAGCAGAAGGCCTATGCAAGGAAATCGAGACGGCTGGTGGTCGGGCCAGGGCTTTCAAAGCCGATGTTGCCATCGCTGCCGAGGCGCAGGCGCTGGTGAAGTTTGCGGTGGATACTTTCGGAGATCTCCACATCCTGGTTAACAATGCCGGGATCACCCGTGATACTCTGCTCATGACCATGTCTGAAGACGACTGGGACGCGGTCATCACCACGAATTTGAAGAGTACATTCAACTGCTCGAAAGCGGCCGTGAAGCACATGGTCCGGAAACGCTACGGACGGATCGTGAACATCGCTTCCGTGGCCGGGCAGATGGGCAATCCGGGACAGACGAACTACTCGTCCTCGAAGGCCGGGCAGATCGGCTTCACAAAATCGCTCGCACGCGAGATCGCTTCCCGCAATATCACGGTCAACGCCATCGCCCCAGGTTTCATTGACACAGAGATCCTTAGCGCTATGAACCCTGAGACGCTGGCGGCTGCCATCAAAATGGTCCCCCTTGGCCGCAAGGGTCTTCCAGAAGAGATCGCCTACGCCGCTGCCTTCCTGGCCTCTGATCAAGCTGCTTTCATAACCGGGCAGGTGCTCGGAGTGGATGGCGGAATGGCCATGATGTGAGCCAGCGCGCCGCACAGAAGGAGTCCACCCATGTCAGATGACAATCGCCCTCCGGGAAAGACCACCGTCTCCCCGGGCGTATTGATGTCCATCGCCCGGATGGCCGCGCTGGGTGTGCCTGGTGTTACGGCGGTCGGTCGCCCGGAGTCTTCTCGAGATCGCGTGTTTCGGAGCAAGGCCCTTGACGGCGTCCGCCTCACGACGCACGACGACATGATCACGGGCGACATGTATCTTGTGATCAAGTCCGGGCTGAACGTCCGCGAGGTTTGCCGCGATGTGCAGCAGCAAGTCGCGCGCGCCCTCCAGGAAATGGCCGGGATGACCATCGCCCGACTGGACATTCACGTTGAGGACATTGACTATTCTGGGGCCGAGGCTTGATGTAGTATGAAGTCTCGTACCAGGGCGCGCGGTTTGGCCCTGCAAGCACTTTACGAAATCGATATCACGAATCACATTCCCGGCGAGGTGCTCCAGCACCGGCTTGAGGAAGATTCGCTTTCGGAAGAGCTGGCAGAGTTCGCCCGGCAGATCGTATTTGGCGTTCTTCCACTTGTGCCTGAGTTGGATCACATCATTTCCCGCTATGCGCCAGAGTGGCCGCTGGATCAGGTCGCGGCAATAGACCGCAACATCTTGCGGGTGGCATGTTGGGAGTTCGCCGGTCAAGGCGAGACCCCGGTCAAAGTCGCGATCAATGAGGCGGTTGAGCTGGCCAAGCTGTTTGGCTCGGATAGCGCCTCGCGATTTGTGAACGGCGTGCTGGGGAGCCTGGCTGACCATCAGAATGAGATCACCCAGCAGCTGACAAACGCCCGCCTCGCACTTGGATCCGGCATAGAATCTTCGCAACCTGGGGATCGCTGAATGGAGATCCTTGGCATCGGCCCCTCGGAGTTGCTCTTCATTGTTGTTCTGGCTCTGATCATTCTTGGGCCCCGGGACATGCAGAAGGCCGGCCGCACGATTGGCAAGTGGCTCCGCAAGGTAGTGACTTCAGATGGCTGGAAACTGTTCCAGCAGACCTCGCGCGAGATCCAGACGCTACCTAACCGTCTCATGCGCGAGGCGGCTCTGGATGAGCTGAAGGACATGGAACGCGAGCTCCGCCAGCCGCTTAACCCTGCGGGGACCGCGGCCCAAGCACCAATGCCAGCGGGCGCCGGCGCGGACGATCAAACCCGCGGAGGGGCTGCGCCCGAGCCGAAGATCCTCCCTTCCCCACCTCCTCCACGCCAGTCGAATCAAGGTAACGGCGGGGCCTAAAGTGGGACATCGGATCTTGCGGATCCTGACATTCCCATTTCGCGCCGTCTGGTGGCTCATTAAGCTCCCGGCGAGGCTCTTTATGTCACTCAGGAGCTTCTTACTGACGGAGCCCGAGGAACACCCGCTCGGCGAGGTCTTTAGCGATCTGGCGCAAAATGCGCATTCGCGGAAGCTCTTCTGGGATCAGGTTGAAGCCCTGCGCGGCCACTTGTTGCGTGCGGTCCTGGGTATCGTCGTTGGAGTTGCGATTTCATTTACATTTACGGAAAAGTTGGTGCAATTCCTCGCGGTTCCGGTCGGAGGCCTGTCGGTCTTGCGCGCCATCGAAGTCACTGAGTCCGTTGGCGTGTTCATGAAAGTGGCGCTGCTCGCTGGCATCGCCATTGCACTGCCGTATGTGGCCTTCGAGTTCTGGCTGTTCGCGGCGCCTGGGTTGCGCCCCCGTGAGAGGCTTTATGGAATGGTGGGCATACCGCTGGCAGCCCTCTTCTTTCTGGCTGGTATGGCCTTTACTTACTACATGCTGCTCCCCAGTGCGCTGCCATTCCTGTTGAACTTCCTGGGCATCCAGGCGGCCCTTCGCCCACAGTCATACTTCTCGTTCATCACGGGCCTCATGTTCTGGATCGGGATCGCCTTTGAGTTCCCGCTTGTTGTGTATGTCTTGACTGCCATGGGGCTGGTCAAGCCTCAGACCCTGCGACACCAGTGGCGGCTGGCCATTGTTATCATTGCCGTCATGGCCGCAGCGATTACTCCGACCGTCGATCCGGTCAACATGGGACTGGTTATGTTGCCGATGAGCTTGCTTTATTTCATCAGCATTGGTTTGAGCTATCTGGCATATGGGACGCGGTCAGCTCAGTCGCGCAAGAAGCCTGCCGAGGAGGGATCTGTATGAAGGCCCAATACCGCGCCTTGACGGCAACCGTCGCCCTGGTTGCAGTAGCCACCACTGGCTGCACGTTCTCCCTCATCCGGCTCCCCTCCCTATCGGCTCCCGCAACGCCGGTTCCCGGCTCGCTTGAACCCACACCCACTGCTCTGCCAAGAGCCCAATCTGTCTTCTATGCAAGCCTGCCGGAGCCTCTTGCAGGCGGAGAGACGTTGGGTCTGGCGCTTCTTGATGAGGTCACGGGGCTATCCCTCAATGCCCAGGTCTTCCCGATGCAGGCTGTGGATGCCACCACCTATTCGGCAACTCTTGCCCTGCCGTTTCGGTCTGTGATCAAGTATCGCTATGTACGTTTGGGTACCTCACAAGTGTTGGAGGACAGCGCGCTTGATG
The DNA here is from genome assembly GCA_036524055.1 of Anaerolineales bacterium. Lineage (GTDB taxonomy): Bacteria > Chloroflexota > Anaerolineae > Anaerolineales > Villigracilaceae > Fen-1038. The sequence goes on from DATDCZ010000188.1 coordinate 35,152, forward strand.
GCCCCATTCGCTACCGGCTGTATTTCGCGGCCGGCCCCTCTCAGGTGCGGGACGTAATCAGCGGCTGGAGCGACCGACCCAATGCCCGCGAGACTGGCAGCATCCAGGGACGCGTCCTAAACGCTGACACCGGCGCGCCAATTCCGGACGTCCTCGTTACCGCAGCGGGCCAGCGTGCCTTCACGGACTCGGCCGGTCGCTTCGATCTGCAGGGAATCGTGACCGGACAAAGCAATCTCGTTGCCTACGCGATCGACGGCACCTACGAGCCGTTTCAGCAGGGTGCCACCGTGGCATCTGGGCTTAGCACGGCCGCTGAGATCAAGCTCAATGCCGCGCCGCTTGTCCGCATCACCTTCACAACTTCCGCCCCGAATGATATCCAGGGCGTGCCGATCCGTATTGCAGGGAATCTGGTGGAGCTTGGTAATACTTACGCCGACTTGCAGGGCGGCGTGAGCACAGTCGCCGAGCGCATGCCGGTCATGGCAATTCAGTCTGACGGCCGGTACAGTGTCACGGTCACGCTACCTGCTGGTGCCTATGTTGAGTACAAGTACACGCTCGGAGACGGTTTCTGGAACGCCGAGCACACCTCAACGGGCGCGTTCAAGCTTCGCCAACTTGTCGTTCCCAATCAGGATTCCACGATCCAGGATGCCGTGGAAACCTGGAACGCCGGGACCTCGGCCCCGATTCTGTTCGAAGTTGTCGCTGCGGCTAATACACCCACGACCGATATCATTTCCATCCAACTCAGCTCCTACGGATGGACCGAACCCATGCCGATGTGGCCGATGGGCGAGAACCGCTGGTTGTATAAGCTCTACGGGCCGATCAGCACGGTCGGAGATCTGCACTACCGCTACTGTCGGTCGGGACAGTGCGGGAGCGCCGATGACATTGCGACCGCCGGAATGAATGCTCAGGGGCGTGCAGTTGCCACAAGCCTGGTAGCCCAGGATATCCAGGACTCGGTGACAGAATGGGCCTGGTTGGCAGATACCGAGCCTGGCACGCTCGTCGGCTCAGATATCACGGCACGCGCAGGCTCATTCGTCGCCGGTGTCGAGCTCCAGGCAGGCTTCAGGCCAAATTGGAGCTACTACAATCCGCAGACGGTTCAAAGTGTTCAGGCGCTCGGCGCGAATTGGATCGTCTACACACCGGGCTGGACCTACGCTGGATCATCACCCCTGGTGTTTGGCCCCGCGCCAGAATCCGATCCACTATGGCTGGACTCAACGATCATGATCAGTCAGGCGCGCGCCGCCAACCTTAACGTGGCACTCTTCCCCAGCGCGCACTTTGCGGCCACTCAGCATGCATTTTGGTCTGGGGCGCCGCGGGATGCCGCTTGGTGGCAGAACTGGTTTGAACACTATCGAGCCTTTGCCGTGCATCACGCGGACCTGGCGCAAGCCGCGGGCGCGCAGGCGCTGGTACTTGGCGGCGACTGGCTCACGCCCGCCCTTCCCGGTGGCGTCCTTTCCGATGGATCCAGCTCTGGCGTGCCTTCTGATGCGGCCCTGCGATGGCAGGCCATTCTGGCAGAGGTGCGCCAGCATTTTATGGGCAAGATTTGGTGGGCTTTACCACTTTCAGCTGGAGCGCCGCAGCCCCCGCTTGATTTTCTTTCGGCTGCCGACGGCCTGTACGTGTTGTGGACGGAGCCTCTGGCTCTTGAAGAAGGCGCATCAAAAGCCGATCTCGCCAACCGGGCCGGTCAGTTGCTGGATACCGAAGTCGCCCCTTTGGCCGCGCTTGCCAACAAGCCTGTTATGCTGGCAATTGCCTATCCTTCGGCACAGGGTGTCAAGAGTGGATGTCTCAACGCCGGCGGCCAATGCCGGGGCTGGGAAGATCTCAATCAGCCAAACAATCTGGGTAGCCTCAACCTCGATCTCGATTCGCAGGCAGAGATTTACGACGCGATTCTAAACGCCGTCAATGCACGATCCTATGTGAATGGCATGATCAGCCGTGGCTTCTATCCGCCCACGTTGCTCAAAGACACGTCTGCCTCGGTACATGGGAAGCCCGCGGCCGACCTTCTGTGGTACTGGTTCCCCCGGCTTACAGGAGTGGTCCACTAGGGCCAAACCCAGTTCACACCGTGGGGGGGCCACTTCACCTACTCGCGCTCAGTAGAAAAGCAAGCCGTCGCAAAATGCGGCGGCTTTTCATTCATTGAGGCTGGCGTGCCTTCGGGCCCGGTGCACGGTTAAGAGAGCACCAGCACCTGCCCAACATGGATGACATCCGGATTTGTGAGTTGGTTTCGGGTAACGAGGGTCGCGATCGTTGTCCCATATTTTTGGGCTATGCCGTACAGAGTGTCACCCTGCTTTACAGTGTGCGTTCGCAGTGGCAAGCCCGGTGCCGGCACGTGTCCGGGAATGGAGAGCTTGTCACCCGCTTTGATTAGCTGGGGATTTGCTGACAGTAGCTCCGCAACCGAGATCAGGTACTTATTTGCAATGGATTCGGCGGTCTCGCCCGCCGCTACCACGTGTGTGGTGGGCACGCTGACCGGCGCGGGTGCCTTGGCGAAGGCCGCCAATTCGTCGGCTGTCCCGTTGAAGAGGTCCAGATCCACGGCCGCATCGATACCGTCGACGCGCCCTTTTCCGCTGTATTGCCAAAACCTCCATGCAGACCAACCTTTGGGCATCAGAGGGGCCATCCCGGGTGCGTACTTCCGTGGAAACCATCCGAGCCACAGTGGGTAAGCAGCCGCCCACGCTGGCGGCTTGCCCTGTTCAGTGAAACTCGTGTCCAGGAAATCCACTCCCGAGTAGATCAGTGGCCTTCGCCCAAGCCGCTGTTCCACCTCATCAAGCCAGACCTTGACTCCCGCAATGATCCTTTTGGCGGGCACTCCATCGGTCACTTCCAAGTCGATCGCGCTGGGGAGCTCGGGTTCACCTCCCTGTTCACGAACGGTCCGTACGAATTTCTCAGCTTGCTGTCGTGCATCCTGGTTGGGATGGAAGAAGCAGTAGGCGCCCCGAAGGATGCCATTTGCCCCCGCACCCCGCCAATTGTGCACGAAGGTGGAGTCGGTGTAAGCCACGCCTTCGGTGGCTTTGATGAGAGCGAAGCGCACACCTGCGGCGCGCACGCGTTTCCAATCGATCTCAGCCTGCCAAATGGATACATCCAGACCAGGCACGGTTGCCAAAGTGTCCTCCTGCGGTAGTACTCCAGCAGGTTAACACGCCTGTACACTCCGGGCAATGGGAAGAAACTACCCGCTCAAATTGGCTCATTTTCAACCAGGAGTACTCAAAGGGGAATCGTTAAGCAACGCGTAGTCTAAGCTTTCCCTCCCCTTGACCAACTGATTCATGGTATAAGATTCTTGCCCTGCAGTGTTCGCGATATTGCGTTTACGTTTTGAGCCAACACCCACTTAATGGGCTTCAAACTTATGGGAACAACGCGATAGGCTTGAGCCAAGGCGGCGTTTCCTAGTCGGAGCCCACCTGCGAAAGCAGGTTCAAAACCCCGCAATACACGGCACATGCGGGGTTTTTTTGTTTAATTGCGGCCCACGCCGCGCCTGGACGTTGGCGATTGGAAGTGAATCGCCCCGGACGGCGTCAGGGTGCCTTGTGGACGGCGATCGCTGCCCTCAGTCCCGATTCAATCGCACCCTGGATCCATGCGTGATACAACGAGGCGTGCTCCCCTGCAAAATGGATCCTACCCTCGGGCGCGATGATCTGCTCGTGCAGGAGTTTGTGCTGGCCTGGATCGAATAGCGCAAACGCGCCGCCGGCAAATTCGTCATCGTGCCACATCCATGAGGCGCCCACCTCGAACTCTTTTAGCACCTGCGGGTGGATCTGCGCCACATCCTCGAGCGCCCTCCTGATTCGATCGTCCGGCGAGAGCGATCCCCACCTCTGCGCATCCTGCGACCATGTATAGCTCGCCAGGATCACGCCGCGCCCTGTCTCACGACTATGGTCGGGATAATACAGGTTGCGGATGGGCAGGTCCGTTATCGTTCCTCCTCCGAAAATCCCGTCATCTTCCTCCCAAAAACGTCGCCGGCATTGGAACAGTATCTTCGCCGAGGCGTCGTAGTGGAGCTGCCGGATCGCACGCTGTTTGGCGCGGGTGAAGGGCTTCAGGATCTCGACATGGCGCAGAACCGGAAAGGGCACCGTAATGATGGCGTAATCGCCCGTCACCTCGCCGCGGCCCGCAGCACTCCGGTAGAAGACTGTTACATCTTCGGGCGACTGGTTCACGGCGATCATCTTCGCCCCAAAACGGATGTTTTGCGCAAGCTCTGGCAGGAAGGAGTGCGGAAGCCGGTCAGTTCCCCCTTCAATCTCAACCATGTTTGTGTAGAAATTGCCCGAATCCTCCCGAAACACTTCCAGGAAGGAGGAATTCATTACCGCCTCCTGGTTGGCAAGCAAACCATACATCTCGATCGCCGCCTCAGACCAACCCCGCGCCTCCAGGTACTCACGCGTCGAGTATCCATCGTAGATTTCCACGATTTCATCCCAGGCGGCTTCGCCTTCGGTGTTCAATTTGCGAAGAAGCGGCTCTATCGCATCCATCCAGAGTGCGCTGGCGGAGCGATTCTGTTCCCTTTCTGATGTCCCGAATCCGAGCAGGCTCGGGTTCGCTGTGGCCTCGGAGATCCGCAACCTACGACCGCCGATGAAGTAGTAGGCGTTGGGATTGTCCATCGTGAAGTCGTGTGTGGGCAATCCAAATTTGTCGATGTACTCCAGCGTCAGCTGATGGGCGCGGGGAATGCGCATGGCGCCGACTTCAGCGTACAGGCCTGCCGTGAACGGCTGGCGCAGAGTCAGCACCCGTCCGCCAACGCGCTGTTGGGCCTCGATGATCACGGGATCATGTCCGGCTCTCTTCAGCTCATAGGCCGCGACCAAACCCGCCATGCCGGCGCCTACAATAACGACCCTCTTATTTGCACTGGCACTCTGCATTCCTTCAATGCCATTGCGAATTACCCGGATGTACTCGTCGATGCTATGCGCAGTCCTCACTCGGTCTCCTTCACTTCCATACAGCCAGGGCTACTTCAAGCCTCCGCCGCCCGTTGGACTGCCGGGCGGCGAAGCCCCAATCATAGCGAGATTGGCGTTGGCCGGCAAACGCAACTTGAACCGTGTCCTGCTTGACGCCGTGGGGCCTCGCGTGTAGAATCCCGCCGATTTGCCAACTGAATAACGGAGAACCAGCGGCTGGATCTCGGTGACAACTGAGATCACGAGGTGGAGGTTCCGTCCTGCGAGGGACGCGCTAAGGGAACGGTGCCTGGTGCAGGTCAGACCCGTGACCGAAAATCGGATCGATCAGCGGATGCCTCTGGAGCCAGTCACAGGCTCCCTTCTCCCTTCCAAAGCAAGCGCATCACCCAAGCGGACCGTTGAATCCGCCGGTGAACGCCGAAAACCATGCGGTGACGCATGAGACAAGGCGTGCGCGGTGATGGCCTCGGCAGGATTGCCGTGGTCGGGCAAGAACGGAAGGGCTGCTGAAGGCATGGTGTTGCACCATTCAAAAGGCACGCCCGGGCGTGCCTTTTTCCTTTTTCGGTGCGCTGCAATAAGACGGAGGTCAAGGTGATCGCACGCATCTGGCACGGCAGGGTACCAATAGACAAAGCAGACGCGTATCGGGAGTTTGTTACGGCGCGAGCCATCCCTGACTATCGATCGGTCGAAGGCAATCTGAGCGTGCACATTCTCGAACGGGCCGAGGGCGACGTGACCCACTTCATCACCCTCACATTCTGGAAGGACTTGGATGCCATCCGCGGGTTTGCCGGGGATGATGTCGAAGCGGCGAAGTACTATCCTGAAGATAGCAGCTTCCTTCTCGAGTTCGAGCCGCGGGTAACGCACTATCACGTCGTGGGAATGGCCCCATGAAGGACCGCGATCAGAATCGAGCAAGATTCGGGTCGCCGTGGAGGCCGGCGATCCTTAGAATGGACACCGTTGCACGAAGGAGGTGCCCATGAATAGCTTATCGGCATTGGATTTCCGCCAGCTCAATGACGACTACAAGACCATTGAAAAGGCCATTGTATACCTGGACGCAAATGCGGCCCGCCAGCCGGAACTGCCCGAGATTGCTGCCGCCGTGGGCCTGAGCGATTTTCACTTTCAGCGGCTCTTTACCCGTTGGGCGGGCATCAGCCCGAAGCGCTTCCTGCAGTTCGTCACCAGAGAACGCGCCCGTGACCTGCTCCAGCGATCCGAAAACATGCTGGACACAACCTATCAGCTTGGTCTCTCCAGCGCTGGTCGGCTCCATGACCTCTTCGTCACTACAGAGGCGGTCACACCGGGTGAGTACAAGAGCCGCGGCGCTGGTCTGACGATCCGATACGGCGTCTATCCCACGCCGTTTGGAAAATGCCTGCTCGGCGTCACCGACCGCGGCATCTGCCACCTGAGCTTCGTGGAGACCAGTGAGGGTGATGCCCTGGATGAGCTGGTCGCGTATTGGCGCGAGGCCCGCATCGTCGAAGATCACGCGGCAACCGCACCACTGGTGCCGTCTATCTTCCGACTCGGCCAGGAACCGCACGCACCAATTCGGGTCCTGCTCCGCGGCACGAACTTCCAGATCAAGGTTTGGGAGGCGCTGCTGCGGATCCCACCCGGCAGTGTAAGTTCATACGAGGCTATTGCGTCACGAATGGGCAGCCCGCGCGCGGTCCGCGCCGTGGGTAGCGCTGTTGCCCGGAACCCCATCCCTGTGCTCATTCCGTGCCATCGGGTGATTCGGAAGCTGGGAGAGTTCGGGCAGTACAGATACGGCACGGCGCGCAAGCAGGCGCTTATCGGCTGGGAACTGGCTCGCGCCGAACTGGCGAGTGAGACAGCTTAGGAGAGAAGATGCGCACTAAAGTCTGGCTGGCACTGATCGCACTTTACATCGTATGGGGATCCACCTACCTCGCCATTCGCTTCGCGGTCGATACCATTCCTCCGTTCCTGATGGCTGGCACACGCTTCCTTGTTTCCGGGGCCATACTGTACGTTTGGCGAAGGGCCGCTGGCGATCCCCAGCCCACCCGGCGACAAGTGCGGTCCGCAGTCATCGTCGGAGTGCTGCTGCTTCTCGGCGGCAATGGCCTCGTAAGCTGGGCGGAACAACACGTTGCATCGGGGATCGCGGCTCTCATGGTGGCCTCCATCCCGCTTTGGATGGTACTCCTGGATGCATTCCGTCCCAATGGCACGAAGCCCGACTGGAAGATAATCCTGGGCCTTTTGATCGGCTTCGGCGGCATTGCCTTGCTCGTGAGTTCCTCAAGCGGCATCAGCGCCCAGGACGGCCTGGATGCCATCGGCATAGGCGTGCTGCTGCTGGCCGCGTTGATCTGGTCCTACGGAAGTCTGTACGGCCGCGATGCTGATATGCCCCAGTCATCCCTGATGGGAACCGCAATCGAGATGTTGGGCGGCGCTGCGGGCCTTCTCATCGTCGCAACGGTCACCGGGGAATGGCCGCAGCTTAGACTTGCGGAGATCAGCCCCAATTCAATTTGGGGACTGGTCTACTTGATCGTATTCGGTTCACTGATCGGCTTCGTCTCGTATAGCTGGCTGCTGCGCAATGCGCCGATTCCTTTGGTTTCCACGTACGCATATGTGAATCCAATTGTGGCCATCTTCGTCGGCGCCTGGTTAGGGCGCGAGTTACTTACGCCTGGCATAATCCTATCGGCGCTGATCATCATCGGTTCGGTCGTGGTTATCAACTGGTCACGACAAACCAAGGTTCAGCACCAGAAATCTACGGCCGTAACCCCTGCCGATTGAGGCGAGCAGGCACCCTGCGGCCAATTCCGGATATCGGGCACGTTCGCTGGTTCATCACCTGGAGAGAAAGAGAGGAACAATGGACTCAAGGGATCTGATTAAGAAGGTCAAGGAAGATCAAGTCAAATTCATGTCGCTGCAGTTTTCAGACGTGACAGGTGCCGTCAAGAGTGTGGATATGCCCGTGAACGGCCTGGAAGCGGCGCTTGCCGATGGAGTGTGGTTCGATGGATCCTCGGTGGAGGGTTTCGCCCGCATCCAGGAGAGCGACATGCACCTCAGGCTGGATCCGGACAGCTACGCGGTACTCACCTGGACGAATCCGGAATTGCGCCGTGCCAGGGTGTTCTGCGACATCTACACTCCTTCCGGGGAGCCTTTTGAAGGCGACCCTCGGGGGACTCTGAGGCGCATCCTCTCCGCCCTTGAAAAGCGAGGTTGGTCCTTCAACGTCGGGCCCGAACCTGAATTCTTCTTGTTCCGCGGCACGGACGGGAACGGCGTTCATCCCACTCCCCACGACAACGGAAGCTATTTCGATTTCTCATCCGATGACGAGGCAGCGCACGTCCGGGCTTCCCTCATGGAAGCGTTGAATGCCATGGGTCTCGAAGTGGAGGTGGGTCACCACGAGGTCGCCAGGGGCCAGCATGAAATCGATTTTCGCTTTGCAGACGCGCTGCGAGCCGCGGACAATATTCTCACTCTGAAGTATGCCGTGAAGGCCATCGCCAATCAGCATGGGCTGACGGCCTCCTTCATGCCAAAGCCCGTATATGGCATTAACGGCTCCGGCATGCACTGCCATCAGTCAATATTCGATTCCCATGGCACGAACTTGTTCGTGGATGGGGCCGACGAACTGCACCTCTCGAAGCTCGCCTATGGCTTCATCGCCGGACAGCTGGCTCACGCCCGGGCCCTGGCAGCCGTGGTAGCGCCGACGGTCAATTCGTACAAGAGGCTTGTGCCGGGGTACGAAGCACCCGTCTACATCGGTTGGGCCCAGCAAAATCGCTCCGCACTCATCCGGATCCCGCGCTACACCGAGGGCCGCGACAAGGCCGTCAGAGCCGAGCTCAGATTCCCTGATCCTTCTTCCAATCCATACCTTGCGTTTACCGTTATGCTGGCCGCCGCTCTCGACGGTATCGACAACAAGATGACGCCACCCAAGGCGCTCAACAATGTCAACCTCTATCACCTGAGCGTGGACGAGCGCCGCGGCCTGGGTGTGAAGGAGCTACCCGGCTCACTTGCCGAGGCATTGGGCGAGCTGGAAAAGGACGCCGTCGTCCGCAACGCGCTCGGACCTGTCACGTACGAGGCCTTCACCCGCGCCAAGTGGGCAGAATGGGATGACTACCGTATGCGAGTGACAGACTTTGAGGTGGAGCGCTACCTGGAAACCGCCTAGACCTGAGGAGTGCCGGCCTAGCCCGCCGAGCTGGCAAAGGAGTCGATCTGAGACGCGGTGTTGTACTCCGCTACGATGCGGCCGTCTCGCATTTGCAGCACGCGGTCGACGTGTCGACACATACGCAGATCGTGCGTAACCATGATGCCTCCGCCGCCCCGTTCATGAATCAGGGCAGCGAAGGTTTTTACGACCTGGAAGGCGCGCTCCGTATCCAGCGCCGCAGTGGGTTCGTCGGCAAGCACCAGCGCGGGGTTGTGGATCATCGCTCGCGCGATCGCCACACGCTGCTGCTGCCCGCCGGACATCTGTCCCGGAAGGAAATGCAGGTGATCGCCTAGCCCCAGCCGGCTTAGGAGCTCTACGGTTCCATTGCGGCCCCCATTGCGTTCATAGCCATTCAGTCTCAACATGATATCCACGTTCTCCTGGGCGTTGAGAAACGGGATCAGATTGTTGGACTGAAACGTAAATCCGATTCTCGATCGTCGCAGTCGCACGCGCTCCTTCTCGCCCATCGTGGAGAGAGCACGACCATCGATCAGTACCTCCCCGCTTGTGGGGGTCAGCAACGCGGCGAGGACCGCAAGCAGGGTGGTCTTGCCAGAGCCACTCGGGCCAACCAGCCCGACGAATTCCCCTGCGTGCACTTGAAAATTCACGTGATCCACCGCGTGGATAGGCAGACCGTCCACCGTGAAAGTCTTTACGAGATCCCGGACTTCTAGAACAGTCTTGGTCATGTTCATCTCACTGGAGTCGCAGCGCGCGCAGCGGCTCAATTCGGACCGCGTAGAAGACCGAGACCAGGCCGCCCGCGGGACCGATGAGCATAAGTGCCAGGATCGAAAGCAGCACGCTGTTGCCATTGAATGCGACGGGCACGGTCGGCGGAAAGCCGAGGGAGAGCAGGAACGTCAGCAGGGCGCCGAGGCCCACTCCGAGGGCAGTAACAACCACGATCTGGATGACCGCTGCCGCACCCACCGAGATGTTCGAGGAGCCGATCGCCTTCAGTACGCCAATCTGGGGTACCTTCTGAAGTACCTGGATTTGAAAGAAACCGCCAATCACCAGGACGCCGATCAGCAAGGTGAAGATACCCTGCGTCTGCACTGTGGATTGTTGGGCCGAGTAGCCCGGGACGTTGCGGATCGTGGTCACTATATCCGCCACCTCGATTCTCGGGACCTCAGCCATCAATCGTGCAGCGGTCGCATTGGCCTCGCCGGGACTGGCTAGTCTCACGGCGATGATATTGGGGTACGGATTGTCATCCTTGAGATCTGCCTCGGACTGCGACCTGACCTTCTCCCAGGTGAAAGGGGTGACGAAAATGCTTGGCTGGAACAGGTACGATTGACCGTCTGTGAGACCGACGATCTGAAGATCGGAGAAACGATCCTCCGCACCCTGCGTCGTCCGGATTTCGATTACGTCTCCAATTCCGAGCCCGGACCTGATCGCGAAGTTGCGATCGATGACAACCTCATTGGAATCCCCTCCCCGTAGAGCCCTGCCGGCCGCCACCTCAGGCATGCCCGGGAAGTCTGGATCGGCACCCAACAATGAGACTTTGATCGGCTTTGCCGTGGAGACGACCTCGGCAGCCGCCGTGTAGATTGGACCGGCGCTTTCAACGCCGGCTACACGACGCACCGCCCTCAGCGTGGTTGGGTCCAGGCGGCTGGAGGCGATTATGAAGTCCGATTTCTCGCGAAACACGATCAATTGCGCATCCAGGTTCGCGAGGTACTGGCGATTGCCATTTGCGAGACCTTCCCCAAGCGCCGCGACGAACAGCACCAGCAGTGTGATCAGCGCGATAACCAGGCTCAGTAGGAGGAACCGGCCGCGGCTGCGCCACACCTCCTTGACTGCGATATAGAACGAAAAGGCCAATGCATTCATATGAGATCGCTCCAGGATCATTCCGCCCCAACGTCAAGCCCACGGCACCCCGTTTTCGGTGCGCCGTGGGCCGCACATTACTCTACAAAAGACTGCCGTTCAGTCTCCACGGTCGACTTCTGAATCATTCTGCAAAATGAACATAATCCGGGGGCGGATGTAGGCTGCCCACACTGCAAGCAGGGATGCAGCTCGGCCGTCTGCCGCCGGGATTCGTCGAACAAACCCTGCCTTCGTGCCTCCAGGTAGCGCAAGTAGAAGTTCAGCTTCGTGCCCGGGTTATCGTTCTCCATCTTATTCAGAATTTCCTTGTAGTAAATGGAACTTGAGCCCACGGCATGTGGACACTCCTCGTATATGTACTGGATTCCCCTAAGCAGGGCGTATGCCGCCATTTCGCGTTCATAGAAGCGGCACAACGGCTTGACTTTGCGTGCCAGCCCCTGAGCCTCTGGGAGGACGGGCCCCTGCCTCAGAAGGAAGTCCGAGGACCAGTTCAACGTGTTCCCAAACAGCACGGCAGCTTCGTCATCTAGGTTGTGGCCGGTGGCAAGCACGTCGTAACCCAGGTCGCGGGCAATGCGGTTCATGACATGGCGCTTCGCAAGACCGCACACAGCACATGGCTTCCCATAACCCCTCTTGTTTATCTCAGCCAGAACCGGAATGGATGCGCCATATTGCTGCTCAATATCAATCGTGTGCAGCCTGAGGCCGTGTTGGTCGCCGAACCGCTGGGCGCATCTTAGCGAGGCCTCGGAGTAGCCGGTTCCATCATCAATTCCCAGTCCTATGTAGAGGCCATCCGCGGCGTATCCGAGTCGGATAAGCACATCCCACAACGAAAGCGAATCCTTCCCACCGGAGACAGCCACTAGGATCTTCTCTTCGCGGCTGAACATCCCATACTTGCGGATGAAGCGCTCGGTCTGGTCGGGCAGCCAGGTAAGGAAATGGTCCTTGCACAGGGCCAGCTTATGCTGCCGCATATTGACCGCTACAATGACCATGTCATTGAAAGGTCTCTCAACGATTCGCACGTTCGATTCGATCGATAATGCGCCCGAAGAGCGCGAGCGCGGTATTACGATCGCAACGGCGCACGTTGAGT
>DATDCZ010000189.1:0-12994 GCA_036524055.1 Anaerolineales bacterium
TGAAGATGCGGTCAACCAAACCGATGCGGGCCGACTCCGCAGGAACGAAGCTGCCCATCTGGGCCATCAAACAGATCAGGGCCACCTGGCGCAGGTAGGTCGACTTTCCCGACATGTTGGGGCCCGTAATTATGCGTACAATCTCGCCCTTTTCGAAGGTCGTGTCGTTTGGAACGTAGCGGTCGCCCTGGAGCAGTTGTTCCACCACCGCATGCCTGCCAGCGCGGATGTCCAGGCCCGGAGCATCGACGACCTCGGGGCGCACGTAATTATGCGCGGCCGCGCCTTCAGCAAGCGCGGCGATCACATCCAGGTCGGCCAGTGCGCGCGCGGCTTGCAGAAGGTGCTGCGATGACCTTGAGAGCCTCGAACAGACCTCCCTGAACAGCCGGGTCTCGATCTCGTGAATCCGATCCTCGGCGTTCAGCACGAGTGTTTCGTATTCCTTCATTTCCGGGGTGATATAGCGCTCAGCATTTACCAGCGTCTGCTTGCGGATATAGTTCTCCGGCGCCCTCTCTGAAGCCCCGCGGGAGACTTCGATGTAGTACCCAAAGACCTTGTTGTAACCCACCTTCAGCGTTTTGATGCCGGTGCGCGTACGTTCGACGGACTCAAGATTGGCGATCCAGTCGCGCGCGTGCTGCGAGGCCGCGATCACGCCATCCAATTCCTCAGAGAAGCCCGCGCGGATAATGCCTGTATCCTGAAGGCTGGCCGGGGGATCATCATTGATGGAGGCGCGCAGCAATTCTTGCTCTTCCGCAAAACTTCCAAGCCCCTCACTCACCAGCGGAGTTGCCGCAGCACCAGTCGCGCCAGATGACCCCTCAGCTAATAGCGCCATGATGGGGGGCATGGCATCCAGTGTGGAACGCAAGCCCACAAGATGCCGCGGCTGGGCATGGCCCGCCAGTATTAAGTTCGTCACGCGCTCGATGTCGATGAGCGGCTTCAGAGCTGCGCGCAACTCCGCCCGGAGCATCCCCGCTTGGGCGAGCAACTGGATACGATCCTGGCGGCCGTGGATCTTCGCGATATCCAGCAGGGGCTGATTCACCCACTGTTGGATCAGCCTGCGGCCCATGGGTGTGAGGGTCCGATCCAGTAAGCCCAGCAGGGAGCCGCGCCGCTCACCCCGCAGCGTCTGATCCAGCTCGAGGTTCCTCCGGGTGGCCGCGTCCAGCACCATGAATTCGCCCAGGTCGTAGGTACGCAGGCTTTGAAGGAGGGCCAGGGCATCAGGCTGCGTGCTCTGCAGGTATTGGATGATTGCACCAGCAGCGCGCCGGGCGAGTGCCCGGCCCTTCAGGCCGAAGCCGTCGAGCGTTGATGTCTTGAATTGCGTGAGGAGCGCCTGTTCACATTTCCCAGGCTCGAAGCGCCATGCAGGCCAGGCTGTCCAGTGTCCGGAGGACTGTTCCGGAGCCTCTTGGCCCTCGGGATAAATGACCTCCGCGGGGCGGAGCCGGCTGAGCTCCACGGACAGCGAATCTAGTGGGACCTCCGTGACTGCGAACTCGCCGGTGGTGATGTCGGTAAAGGCGATCGAAGCCTGGGTGCTGCCGTGCGCGCTCAACCCCGGGGGCGACTCACCGATAACCACCGAGGCGAGGTAATTGCTAGAGTCGCCTTGCAGCAAGTCCGGCTCAATCACTGTACCCGGCGTGACGACCCGGACGACCTTGCGCGGGAACAGTCCACGGACTGGTTCGTCACCCACCTGTTCGCAGATGGCGACGTGATACCCTTTTTGCATCAAGCGACTCAGGTACATGTCGACTGCGTGGTAGGGGATGCCCGCAAGCGGTGCGCGCTGGCCCTTACCGATGGGTCGCGACGTAAGAACGATGTCAAGCTCACGCGCGGTGATCTCCGCGTCCTCGTCGAAGGTTTCGTAGAAGTCCCCCAGGCGAAAGAAGAGGATTGTGCCCGGGTAGTCGCGTTTTATCTCCAGGTATTGACGGCGAATGGGCGTGAGATCCTCAGGCATGCGTCAATTCTATGGGTAAGGCCATGAAAGGGCAAGGGCCGCGCATTATAATCACGCAAACTTCCTGGAAGAGGCTTCAATGTACAAACTCGTCTTGGTCAGGCACGGACAGAGTACCTGGAATCTGGAGAATCGCTTCACCGGATGGACTGATGTGGGGCTGACGGATCAGGGCCGCGCGGAGGCGCATGCAGCTGGAAAACTGCTGCTTGAGGGCGGGTACAGCTTCGATATCGCCTACACCTCGGTCCTCCGCCGGGCAATCCTTACGCTCTGGATCGTCCTTGAGGACATGCAGCTGGAGTGGATCCCGGTTGTGAACGCTTGGCAACTGAATGAACGACACTATGGCGCCCTCCAGGGGCTCAATAAGGCTGAAATGGCCGTGAAATTTGGCGAGGCGCAAGTGAAGCTTTGGCGTCGCAGCTACGACGTCCCGCCTCCGGCGCTTGAACTTTCGGACGAACGACACCCGCGTTCTGATCCGCGCTATGCAGAGTTGACCCCCGAGCAGCTTCCGGCAACCGAATCACTGAAGATCACTCTGGAACGGGTCCTGCCATACTGGCACAGCACACTGGCTCCGATGATCAAGACCGGCAGGCGCGTGCTCATCGCTGCGCATGGCAACAGCATGCGTGCCCTGGTGAAGTATCTCGACAATGTCTCCGACAAGGAGATTCCCGAGCTGAATATTCCCACTGGTATTCCACTGGTGTACGAGTTGGACGATGACCTCAAGCCGATCAAGCACTACTATCTGGGCGACGCCGACGCGGTGGCAAAGGCGGCCGCGGCTGTAGCCAACCAGGGCAAGGCCAAGTAATACCCATGGCGCTGAATCCCGATGTCGCCGCTGAACTGCGGAAGCGCATCAGTGGCGAGCTTCGGCTTGACCGCGCCTCGCGAATCCTTTACAGCACCGACGCCTCGATCTATCAGATCGAGCCTCTGGGCGTCTTGTTCCCCCGCAACTCAGATGATCTCCAGGCAGCCGTGGAGCTTGCTGCCCGCTACCGGATTCCGATCATCGCCCGAGGAGCGGGCACATCCCTAGCCGGCCAGGCTATTGGCGAAGGCCTCATCGTCGATTGCTCACGTTGGCTCGACCGGATCCTCGCCATCGATGCGGAACGGGGCCTTGCTACGGTAGAACCAGGTGTCGTGCTGGCCGATCTGAACCGTGAGGCTGGCCGCCATGGCCTTCAATTTGGGCCCGATCCTGCCTCAGCAGAACGTGCCACGATGGGCGGTGTGGTCGCCAGCAATGGAACCGGCGCACACTCTGTGGTGTATGGAATGGCTGCTGATCACGTCGTGTCCTCCAGCGTGCTGCTTTCGGATGGCACGCGAGCTGTGCTTGGGCCCGTGGCAGATGGCAGAGGCCCGAACAGGGAAGTGCCTGCGCGTCTGCAGACCATCATGGATGCAACGCAACAGATTCGAACGCAATGTGATCCGGCCATCAAGTCACGATTTCCGCGAACGTGGCGGAATTCCGCAGGATATCGACTGAACTATCTGCTGCCTTGGGCACCGTCGGCACCCACAGGATGGGCGCAGGGTGAATACCCGACGCATGCTACCGGAGACGGATTCAATCTGGCCCAATTGCTGGCTGGTAGCGAGGGCACACTGGCTGTGATGCAAGACATCACCGTTGCGCTTGTCCGAAAGCCGAAGCATACTATCCTGGGCATACTTGCCTATGATGATGAGGCCGCTGCCTGCGATTCGGTGCCGGCGCTCCTGAATCTGGGTCCATCTGCGATCGAGCTTGTTCCCCGGCTGATTCTGCGTGCCGCCAGGCGAATTCCCGAGTACGCTCGCCAGATGACCTGGGTGCAGGGTGATCCCGCGGCCATTCTGATCATGGAGTTTGCCGGCCAATTGCCCGATGTAGTGAAAAGCAGGGCCGGCAAACTCGGCGAGGCCGTACAGCTCGTGTCCAAGCCAGAAGACCAGGCCATGGTTTGGGCGACTCGAAAGGCGGGATTGGGACTGCTGGACTCTTCATCAGGACCCCGGCGGCCAATTTCGTTTATCGAGGATTGTGCCATTCCTGTGGACGTTCTGGGTGAATTCGTGCGTGAAATCCGCCGCGTGATGGAATCGCACGGCGCGCTGGGCGGCATATACGGGCACGCGTCCGCCGGTTGCCTGCACATCCGGCCTGTGCTCGATCTCAAGTCCGGTGAAGGTGTGCGTTCATTGCGGCAGATAGCCGAAGAGACGCTTTCCCTGGCGGTCCGTCTTGGCGGGAGCATGTCGTCGGAGCACGGCGATGGGATCGCTCGCGGCGAATGGCTAAAGCGCACGTATGGTGACGAACTTATCAACGCCATGCGGGAGCTCAAGAGGGCGGCCGACCCAGAGGGCATTTTCAATCCGGGCAAAATGTTCGAAGCGCCGCCGATGGATACGCACCTGCGCTTTGGTCAGGCATATCGTGCACGAGCCTGGACGCCAGGCATGGATTTTGCAAATCGCGGTGGGCTTGCGTTGGCGATTGAGAAGTGCAACGGGCAAGGCGTATGCCGCAAAGATGCGGGCGTCATGTGCCCTTCCTTCCAAGCCACACGTGACGAGATGCATTCCACGCGCGGCCGGGCCAACCTGTTGCGCGCACTAATCACGGTGGGAACCAATCCGGCCATGAAGAGCATGATTTCGCCTGGCGGCGAGGGTGCCTCGCAGACGAACGCCGCTGGCCTTCAGGCGTCTGTCCATCAGGCGCTGGATTTGTGCCTGGCGTGCAAGGGATGCACTGCTGAATGCCCAAGCGGCGTCGATATGCCGAGGCTCAAGTCGGCATTTCTTGAGCTTCGTTATGCAGGGCGCCTGCGACCGCTGCGAGATTACGTCTTTGGTTACTTCGGCCTCTCTGCTCGCGTGCTGTCAGTAGCCAGGCCGCTTGTGATTGCGGCGACCAAATCCCCAACGCTGCGCAGCGTGGCAATGCGCGCCATGGGCATCTCCCCAGCCCGCCCGCTGCCAGACTTTGGCGGTAAGCGGACCCGCAGGCCGCATTCGGTGGCTGGACC
Source organism: Anaerolineales bacterium (assembly GCA_036524055.1). Classification (GTDB taxonomy): domain Bacteria; phylum Chloroflexota; class Anaerolineae; order Anaerolineales; family Villigracilaceae; genus Fen-1038. The sequence goes on from DATDCZ010000189.1 coordinate 5,038, forward strand.
TTTGGTGTTGCTCGTCCGGGATCCGTACTCACACTTCGTGGATGCTGCGACCGAGAACGCTGCAATCTTGCTGCTTGAGGCCGCTGGCTATCGCATTCGATGCGTGGACGTTCTGAGCGCGGGCGCCGCCCTGATATCAAAGGGTTTCTTAAGGTCCGCCGGACACCATGCACGCCGCCTTCTAGATGGCCTAAAACGCGCGGATACCTCGGGCACGCTGCCATGCGTCTTCCTCGAACCGTCGGAGCTCTCCGCCGTGCAGAGCGAGTATCGGGATCTCATCCCCGGCATATCCGCCGCTGACTCCGCAAGATTTGCCGAGGCGCAGTCCGTCGAACAGCTGCTGGCGACCTCGGAGGGTTTCGACGCCATGCACAAGCCGACCGGAATGGGTCGTGTACTGTTTCACCCTCACTGCCACGAAAAGGCAGGCAAGCGCATCGGGAAGCCGGCAGCCACGGAGCCATTCGCTGGCATGACCCTTCTGCGCAAATGCGGTTACGAAGTTGAACTCGTCGATGCAGGCTGCTGTGGGATGGGTGGGACATTCGGCTATGAGGCGGAGCACTACGAGCTGGCGCAAAAGATCGGCGGCTTGAGACTCTTTCCGCAGATCGCGGCTCACGCCGATGCGTATGTTGCAGCGACAGGCGGCTCGTGCCGACTGCAGATTCAGCAGGGGACCGGGCGAGAAGCTCAACATCCGCTTGTCCTTGCCGCGCGCGCACTGCAGTTGATCTAGCACTGCGATATCCGGCGCCCGCAGAACGACCTCCAGAAACCCGACGGGTATAATCGTCGCGGATGATTCGCAAACTACTTCGGCTGACGCTTATCCCGCTTTCGTTAATCGCATGGGGCTGGCTCGGACTCGATGCTTCGGCGCTTGAGCCGCAAGGGCCGCTGTCGCAGGACCCATATTCGGTGATCGATGCGGTCAATGCATTGCGCCTTTCACAGGGCCTTGTGCCGTACACGGTAAACTCGGCCCTCATGAGCGTTGCCCAGGGGCAGGCCGAGTACATGGCCGCAACCGGCAACATTACGCATACCGGACCGGATGGCAGCCGGCCTTACCAGCGTGGCATGGCTGCGGGGTATCCGCTCGCGGGCCAGATTCCGCCCGGCTTCTACTCCGAGAATATCCTGGGCGGGCCCGGCATCACGCCGCAGGGCGCTGTGCAGATCTGGACCGGCGACGATCCGCACATGCACACAATGAATTCCGACATGCTGCAGGAGATCGGCGCGGGCGTCGCGGTCAGTGGGGGAATGGTGTACTACGTGATCGATTGCGCCCGGCCGACCACGAGCGGGCTGCCGCAGGCGTATACCCCCGGCGTTGCCGAATCGGCATTCAGCCTGTCGAATGAGATCATCGTGCCGGTCAGCAAGAGCACGCCGGATGCCGAGGGCAAAGTTTTCCACGAGGTGCAGGCTGGACAATCACTTTGGCAGATCGCCATCGAATATGGGGTCAAGATCGACCAAATCCGGGCGCTTAATGGTCTCTCACCCGAATTCCTGATCGAGCCGGGTCAGAAGCTGCTGGTAATGGCAGTTGGGACGCCCACGCCCCAGCCAGCCACGTCGACACCCGAGTCGAGTGCAACGCCGTCCGCGCAACCATCTCCAAAAGCCACGGAGGAACCAACCGTAACTGCAACCCCGACCCAGAAGCCACTAAACCTACCGGTGTCGGGCGCGGAAGGTGCTGTGGCCGCCATCATCGTCGTCGCGCTCGTCGCCGCTGCGTTGGTCGCGTGGGCTGGACGGGCACGACCCATCTAGGAAACGAGGGACTGATGAGCGAAATCCGCATCGATGCGCTGCTGCCGGCCGAGATGGCCACGCGGGCCGAGTACGTGGGCGTCCGCAAGGCTGAGATGCCGGCCCTGCGTATGTTCATGCTGGCCGTGCTTGCAGGCGGCTTCATCGCAATGGGAGCGATCTTTGCCACGACGGTGTCCGCCGGATCCATACCTGTAACAGACCCGACCGGAACTGCTGCCTTCACGGCGGCGCTGCCATACGGCATTGTGAGAATGCTTTCGGGGTTGGTGTTTAGCCTGGGCTTGATCCTGGTAGTGGTTGGCGGGGCCGAGCTGTTCACCGGCAATAATTTGATCGTGATGGCCTGGGCCAGCGGCAAAGTCTCTGCCCGGGGTCTCCTTCGGAACTGGGTAATCGTCTATTTGGGGAATTTTGTCGGCTCGATCGGCACCGCCGTCTTGGTGTTTCTCAGCCGGCAGTATACATTCGGGGGGAATGCCATCGGAATTGCAGCTCTTCGAACGGCCGTGGCTAAGTGTGAACTGGGTTTCCTGCAGGCCATCGCGCTTGGAGTACTCTGCAACGCCCTAGTGTGCATGGCCATCTGGCTCACATTCAGCGCTCGTAGCACCATTGACAAGATCCTGGCGATCGTGTTCCCTATCGCGGCCTTCGTCGCCGCTGGGTTTGAGCACAGCGTGGCGAACATGTACTTCATTCCCTATGGGCTGCTGGTCAAGGATTTCGACCCGGCCTTCATCGGCAAGATCTCTGCCCAGGTCCCGCACCTGGAGAGCCTGACGTGGGATGCGTTCCTGCTCCACAACCTGCTGCCGGTCACCATCGGCAACATCATCGGGGGAGCGGTGCTGGTTGCGGCAGTGTACTGGGCCATATTCCTTCGAAAAGAAAGATAGTCACCCGCCAAGGAGGAGCCATGAAAGCGTTCGTGCTCGTCAAGGTCCACGCTGGAGATGTGCCGGATGTCGTCAAGAACCTGCGGACGGTCGAGGGAGTGGTGGAAGCCCATATGACCCTTGGGCCCTACGATGCGATCGCAGTCGTGGAAATTGCGGACGTGGCGAAGCTGGGCGCCATCACAGCCCGGATGATCCAGCCGATTCCGGGCGTCGAACAAACGCTGACGTGCCTTGCCGTGGATGCCTAGCGCTTATGCCTTATCCAGCCACGAGAGGGTTAGCGATGCAAGTTGGTCGCCGCGACGAAGCTCAACCCGTTTTCCGTGAGCGCGCGGGCCGTGTGATTGCAGGCCGCAACCTTGTTCATAAAGTTGAGCTTTAGGGAATCCCAATCGCCGGAGGCGATGACCTCGCTCTTGTCGCGGAAGTAGTCCAGGAGATCCGAGGGGTGGGCGAGCGTCGGTTCTACATCCACATCACCGCCTTCATGTTTGGCGGAAATGTTGGCGACGTGGTCGGCGATCAGGATCAGCTCGGCGCGGCGGTCATAGGGTTGCTTGACAATGGATTTCCACGTCTCAACAATGTGATGCTCGAAGCGCACGACCTGCTCGAATCCGAGGGCCCTGCGGAATTGCGCCGTGAGCTCCATGGTCCTGTTGTCGATGGAATTGGACCAGTTGAAGCCGCACAACGGCGATGACCCATCCTCGCGGCTGAAAAGCTTGGCAGCCATCATGATCCATAGTGCGTGATAGGGATTGTCGCTGCCGAAGAACACCGAGATCTTGAACTGGATGTCGATGCCGAGCCGGTACAGCATGAAGCCCAACAGGATGGTCCCGGCATTGAAATTCAGCACGTGCTGAACCCCGTAATTGGTGTAGTAGTAAAGGAATTCGTCGAGCCATTGAAGGGCGTGCTCATTTGGCTGGCCGATGCCGCCGAAGTAGCCTGTGATGGTTTCCGGCCCGCCCAGGTGCGGATTGGAGCCATCGGTGCCCTTCGTATCCAGCGTCTCGACAAAGGATGCGCCCATGATATCCAGCGCTGCCACAATGGCTGGAAGATCCCCATCGGTCTCGGACTCTTTCATCTTGCGCACGGCGATAAACCGGCCGGGCACCAGCGATTTCTCCGATATGGCCCGCTCGACCATTTCGCGGATCCACTCGAAATACTGCAGGGCAGACACTTCAAGTGTTACCGCGTACTCATCGGCGAACTTTCTCGTATCGGCAGCGGGGCCCAGTATCTGACGGCGGTAATCGCGCACAGAGATAAAGCGACCGGCTTGGGCCTGCTGCTGCAGCCATTCGAGGTCCTCGATGTGCTCCGGCCGGGCAGCCTCGATCTTCTTCATCAAGTTGGGGAGCTCCCGCGCCGTGCGGTGCTTGCGATTGATCTCGTCGGGGGTGCCATACTTATCAACGACTGCCAGGAATGCCTGCATCACCTCGGATTTCGGGTCCATGATGACCTGGTTGATCGATTCCAGCCGCGACTGCGGGATTGCCAGCAACTTTCGATACTTCTCGTCCATCATTCCTCCACCCCAAAGCGAAAAGATAGGGAAAGCCTCACTTCAGCAGCTTCATCAGCTCGTCGTACTCCGCGTCCTGCATGCTGAACCAGTTCTCTTTCTGTGGGAACTGCCGGCCGATGACCTCATCATGGTACTGTTTGAGTCCATTCAGGATCACCTCACCCGCGTTGCCAAAGACCTTGGCCATGCGCGGCTTGAACCGGGGGTACAGGCCGAACATGTCGTGATAGATCAGCAGTTGCCCGTGCGCGTGCGGGCCGGAGCCCAAGGACATGATGATGCAATCCTTAGCCCGTTCCGTAATAAGCTGGCAAAGCCGGTCGGGCACCATCTCTAGCAGTATCATGAACGCGCCTGCATCCTGAAGGGCTTTGGCGTCATCAACGATCTGTTTAGCCAGATGTGCCGATTTGCCTTGAAGCCGATAGCCGCCCAGGGCGGACACGGACTGCGGCGTGAGGCCTAGGTGACCGATGGCGGGAATGCCCGCCCCCACAATGCCCGCGATCCGGTCGGCCATCGAGGCGCCGCCTTCGAGCTTGATGGCATCCATGCCTGCTTCCGCCATGAAACGGCCGGCGTTACGGATGGCCGTCTCGACGGACGGTTGATAGCTCATGTACGGCATGTCGCCTATGATGAAGGCGGTCGGCGCTCCGCGGCGCACGGCCTGGCTGTGGCGGATCATGTCGTCCATCGTGACAGGAAGTGTCGACTCGTAGCCTAGCATGGTCATACCCAGGCTGTCGCCAACCAGGATCACCTCGATCCCTGCCTGCTCCTGCAAGTACGCAGTTGGATAGTCGTAGCAGGTGAGCCAGGTGATCGGCTCGCCATGGGCTACTTTATCGAACAAATACGGCAAGGCGATCTTCTTGCGCGGCTCAGACATGTGACCTCCGCAGTCTTGGTTTTGGACGAGACAAGTATATGGGAAGGCGATTGTCCCCACAAATGACGAAAATCATGATTATGTGGAACGGAACTGTATAATCAGCCCGTGACCTCCCCAGATTCGCGGACAATAGGCCGACCCGGTCGCTCCATGGCCCGACTCGCGGGCGTGGTCGCTGTGCTGGTGGCAACAGCAGCCTGCGCGAAGCCCCAATTGGCGCCGCAGGCAGCACGCGTGAGCGCCTCACCTGGTCCAGTGAGCGCCATACTGGGAACGCCGGGCGCGACCGCATCGCTGCCGCCCACGATGGAGCAGCTCATGCGGCCCTACACACTTGCCGGCATGCGCGAGCGACAGTTCAAGGCGGGGAAGCTTGAGAGCCGCGCGGAGGTGCTCAAGACCGATGTTTTCACGCGGTTCGCCATCACCTACCGGAGCGACGGCTTGCTGATCCACGGCACGCTGCAGATTCCACGGGAGGGCAAGTCGCCCTTTCCAGTCATCATGATGAATCACGGTTTCTTCAGTCGTGCTGAATACCATTCGGGCGATGGTACAGACCGTGCTGCCGAGTACCTGAACCGCCACGGCTACCTGACTCTGTCTAGCGACTATCGGAGCTGGGGAGAGTCCGACGTGGGTCCGAGCCTGTACTACTCCGGCCTGGTAATTGATGTCGTGAACCTAATGATGACAGTGGATTCGATTCCCGAGGCAGACCCTGCCCGAATGGGCATCTGGGGTCACAGCATGGGCGGGGGAGTGACAATGAAGGTCCTGACGCTGAACACACCGGTGAAAGCCGCCGTGCTGTATTCAACCGTCAGCGCCGATGATTCAGACTTGTTGCAGCGTTGGGGTTTGGGATGCATCGGCGACATCAAGGCCGGGGAGAATCAGCTTGACTGCAACTCGTCTGATGTGGTGCCGCTGGATCTGTCGCCTGACCTGATCAGAGCTTACTACGAATCGTCCCTCGATCCCTTGGCCCTGGAGAGCACCTCGCCGATCGACCACTTGGATTGGGTCACCGTGCCGATCCAGATCCACTACGGCATGGAAGATGGCAAGGATATGGTTGGGACCCCACCGGAGTGGTCGTTGAAACTCTTCGGCGCACTGGATGCGGCGGGGAAGGCTGTCGAGATCTACAAGTATGAGGACGCGGCGCATTCCTTTGTGGGCGATAGCTGGATCACACTCATGGAGCGCACCTCGCACTTCTTCGATGAATATGTCAAATTCGCCGCACCATAGGCGATTTGCCACGCGCCCTGCGGCTCGCAACAAAGCTCCTGCGAGGAATTGGAGGCCCCCGGGGGCTAAAATTCCGACCCGGTCAACAGGCGCGGGGAAGATGTCTGAGAATCCGCTCGTGGGCGTATGGAAATTGGTGTCATGCGAGGCGATCCGCTCGAATGGGAGCCGCGTCCCGATCTATGGAAAGCGGCCCGTGGGGCGGCTGTACTATGATGCGCAAGGCAATATGTCGGTGCACATTATGAGGGCTGGAAGAGCGCCTTCACTGGGAGAGACAAAGTTCGCGGCCAGCGATGAGGAGATGAAGGCCGCGTATGAGGGGTACGAAGCCTATTTCTCGAAGTACAAGCTCGATCAGGCGTCTGGCACCGTCAGTCACAAGGTCGTGGGAAGCTTGTTCCCGAATTGGACGGGCTCAATCCAGGATCGCTATTATGAGATTGATTCTAGAGGCCAGCTCATCCTCAGCACCGCTCCAATTGGATCTTCCCCCAACGGTAAAACGATCGTGAAGCTCACGTGGGAGCGACTTGAAGAGTGAGCCTGGCTCGTCGTGCACTCTGATGGGCGTTGCGCATAGATGAATCCGACTTGCATATGCCCCTAGCCTGATGCACATCACCAGCCTGCAGAACCCGCGCATCAAATCCATCCTGCGTCTGCGCATGAAGAGCCGTGAACGGCAGCGCGGCGGGCTCTTCCTGGTTGAAGGGGCGGACGAGATCGAACTCGCATTGGCCGCAGGGCATCAGCCAAAGACCGTTGTGTTCGCGCCGGACTTGACGCGGCACGAAATCGCCAGCGTGGAAGGGGAGTCGTTGACTGTGACGCCAGCCATCTTCCGCAAACTATCGCTGAGGGAGCGTCCCGATGGCTGGATGGCCGTCTTCCAACGGCCGGTCACATCCGTGGAAGACCTGACGCTCTCGACCACGCCGCTGGTGCTGCTTATGGAATCAGTGGAGAAGCCGGGCAACCTCGGGGCAGTGCTGCGCACGGCAGATGCCGTCGGTGTCGACGCGGTGATCGTGTGTGACCGGCGGGTAGACGTCTACAGCCCAAATGTCGTGCGCGCCTCGCGCGGAGCGTTGTTATCGGTGCCGGTGGTCGAACTGACTAGCGCGGAAGCGCTGGGGTATCTGCGCGCCAGGAGAATTCGGGTGGTGGCAGCCAACGCCAACGCCGGGGCCGACTACCAGGAGGCTGACCTTAAGGGGCCGATCGCGATTGCCATGGGGACCGAGGACACGGGCCTCTCGACCATATGGCTGGATGAGGCCGACATCCAGGTTCGCATCCCGATGCAAGGCAAGATCAACTCGCTGAACGTGTCCGTTGCCGCAGCGCTGCTGCTGTACGAAGCGCGACGGCAACGGGCCACCTGAACTTCATCTACTCCGCGCCGGTGGCGACGATCTCGTCGGCCAGCGCCGGCAATTCTCCTCCTGACGCGTGCTGGGTGTCGGCAACTCCATACTGCACTTCGAGCTCGTGGCGGAACTGCTGCGTGTAGACCCGGTGGTAGTGACCGCGCTGCCGCAGCAATTCAGCATGAGAGCCGTG
>DATDCZ010000190.1:0-6037 GCA_036524055.1 Anaerolineales bacterium
GATCCAGGACTTCAAGCCCGGCTGACCTCGCGCAAGCAGCCACGCTGCCAGGATGAACATCGCCAGGTTGAGGCCGAACCAGATGCGTGCCGCAACATCGATCGGGAATCGTGCCAGCCACACGGTGCTCAGCGCGTACCACGGCGGGTACGGGAATGGCATGACGATCACCTGGCTCGCGGGCACGTTCGCCAATTGCGCGATCATGTCCACCTGCCCGCCATGATCATAGATGGAGATGCCGCGTAGCCAGCCCAGGTCCGCGTGATACATCACCTGGAAATCCAGGTAGGGTCTGACCGGATGCAGCGCCGCGGCCACGACCACAACCAGCATAAGTGCAACGACAGCCAGGGCCGTCTTCATGCAGATTCGCTTCTTCGCTTAAGCGCCTCGATCAGGCCGCGAAAGACGACCTGGTGCACCGCGCCCAGCGCAAACCAGTACAAGAATCCCGGCAGGCCGTGAGGCGCAAAGTACGCGGTTTGCGTGAGCCACGACGAGCCGCGTCCCTCATCCTCCAGTTGCCATTCCATCCAGCCCTCACCCGGAGCGCGCAGCGTGGAGTACAGTCGCAAGAGTCGCGCCGGTTCGGCCGCCTCAACGCGGTAGTAGCCAACGTTCTGTCCGACGGAGCGGCTGCCCCCTTCGCCCACGGTCGGTTGCTTCGCCGGCGTGTCTTTCGTCAGGGTCGACCTGCCGGGAGCTGTGATCACGTCGTTCACCCAGCCCCGTAATCGCCACAACCAGTTGGCGTAGGGCCAGGGATGCGTGCCTCCCATGCGGGCGAGGTGTGCGTAGACCGCGGAAGCATGCGCATCCACGCGGCGGCGCCGGTGGTCAATGATGAAGCCCTCGTGCCGGAAGTTGACCACGTCACGCCCCAACCCCTCCCACACGCGCTCGAGTCGTTCCGGTGCGAGGTCGCCTAATGCCAACTCGATGGCCGCATCGTAACTGATCAACTGTATCTCCGGGAAGGCCCGCAGTGTCGCGTCGTGCTTCACGCTTGAATCAGACTGCAGCCCGCCGATCAGGGCCGTTGCGATCGGATACGGCACGGGGGTGAGCCGGTCGACGATCGCGGCCATGAACCAGATGGGAATGCCCGGCAGCGTGAACATCCATCGTTTCAGGCCCCGGGCGCGTGCATACCGCAGCATGGCATCGCCGTATTTCATCTTCTCGGGTCCGCCCATCTCATAGATCCCGCCGCGCGCGTTGACCTTTTCAAGGCCCGCCATCAGGTAGTCGATCACATTCTCCGCCGCGATCGGCTGGGTCTGGTTCAGCAGCCAGCGCGGGCCGGGCAGGACCGGAAAGCACTCCGTCAGGAAGCGGATCATCTCGAATGAGATGCTGCCTGCGCCCGTGATTACGCCCGCGCGGAATTCGGTCACAGGGACAGGTCCCTGTCGCAGCACCTCGCCGGTCTCGATGCGCGAGCGCATGTGTGGTGCCAGGTGCGGATCTGCCGGATCGGCCAGCCCGCCAAGGTAAATGATGTGCTCCACCCCGGCTGCCTCGGCTGCAGCCGCAAACTGCCGCGCGCCCTCGCGCTCGATCGCCTGGTAGCCGCGGCCCATGCTCATGCTGTGGATCAGGTAGTAGGCCGTGTCGACGCCTTGCATGGCGGATGCAAGACTGGCGGCATCGGTGGTACTTGCCGCGTGCACATCCACGCTAGCGAGCCACTTCCGGCCCTTCAATCTCTCTGGCTGGCGCGCCATGACGCGCACCCTGTGACCGCGTTCAAGCAGGCGCGGTATGAGTCGGCTGGCGATATATCCATTCGCGCCAGTGACTAGCACCAGTCTCGGGTCCACGGTTGTTTGGGAGTGGGTCAAAGTTGCGAAGAGGCGCCCGCTATCTCGAGCGCATCAGGCTCTTGCCAGCATACGCGCCCGCGCCGCGACCTGCCGGATGAGCCCGTCGAAGAGGAAGGCGTGGAACGGCCACATGGCATACCAGTAGATGAAGCCGAACAGGCCGCGCGGGGCAAAGAACGCCGTCTGCACCAGTAGCGTCTCGCCCTGGGGCAGTTCCGTCGACTCAAATTGCAGCCACGCTTTGCCCGGCACGCGCATCTCGGCTCGCAGGCGCAGGAGTGAGTTGGGTTCTGCGGCCTCCACTCGCCAGAAGTCCAGTGATTCCCCGGCCCGGATGTCATCCGGATGCCGTCGGCCGCGGCGTATCCCCACGCCGCCGATGGCCTTGTCCATCCAGCCGCGGATCGCCCAGGCCCAGTCCATGAACAACCAGCCGCGCGTCCCGCCCACGCCGGTATAGGCGCGAAAGACCGCTGAGGCGGGCACTTCCAGGACGACCGAGCGTCGCTCGATCATCATGCCCTCTTCGACCTTGAAGTTATACGGTTTGGAATCGCCGGCAGAGTTGACCAGCGCATCCGACCATGAGGTCTCGACCACGTCGCTCAGCACGCGCCCGAGGGCTTCGTGCACGGCCTGGCGGAAATCCAAAGGCTTGATCTGCGGGAACAGCTGCCGCGCTTCATCGTCATGCACCACCAGGTTGGCGCGCAGCCCTTCGATCAGCGGCAGCACCGTGCGCCAGTGGATGGGTGTGACCATGTGCACCCAGTAGGCCGAGAGCCGCGGCAGCGTGAACGGCGTGCGGATCAACGTGCGCTTCAGCCCGCGCTCGGCGGCATAACCCAGCAGCATGTCCGCGTAGGTCAGGCGCGTCGGGCCGCCGATCTCGATCGTCTTTCCGGCGCTTTCCGGGGTCTTGAGCGCCGCCACCAGGTAGTCCAGCACATTCCGGATCGCCACCGGCTGCGCCATCGAGAAGAACCATGCCGGGCAGACGAGCACCGGCTCGCGCTCGGTGAGGTAGCGGATCATCTCGAATAGCGCGCTGCCGGAACCGATGATCATGCCGGCGCGGAACTCGGTCACCGGGATGGAACTCTGCCTCAGGATGTAGCCGGTCTCATGCCGCGAACGCAAGTACGCGGAGAGGCGCGCCGTCGGGTCCACCAGTTCCCCCAGGTAGATGATGCGCTGCACACCTTTTTGGCTCGCCACCGAGACGAAATTGCGCGCCATCTGCAGGTCGTGGTCCGCATTGGGCCTGCCGCCCTGCATCCCATGCATCAGGTAGAACGCGGCATGCACACCCTTGAAGGCGGCCTCGAGCGATGCGGGCTCCATGGCATCGCCTTCCACCACCTCCACCCGTTTCATCCAGCCGCGCCCGTGCAGACGGGCGGCGTCCCTCACCAGGCAGCGCACGCGGTAGCCCGCATCCAGCAGCCTCGGAACCAATCTCCCGCCCACATAGCCGGTTGCGCCAGTGACGAGGATGATGTCTTTTTCCGGCATGCTTGGCATTATAACGTTTGCATTTCGGCAGGCCTCGCGCCGCCGCGCGGCGGGTGTGTGCTTTCAATGTACAATCCCCACATGACCCTGCCTCTTCTATGGGTTTCGCTGGCATTTTTGGCGGGAATGGTGATTGCCAGCGTGCTTCACCTCCATATCCTCATCTGGCTTGGGTTTATGCTGCTTGCCATCGGCGGCGCCTTCATGGCCTACCGCCTCATTCCGGCGCACTTTGCATTCCAATTCCAGACCCTTTCCATCGACATTCCGCGTCGCCATCTGCTCATCGCTGCCGCTGCCATCGTGTTCGCCTTTTTCGGTGCCGCGCGCTACCAGCTGAGCATGCCGCCGCAGAACAGCTCTCAGGTCTCCTGGTACAACGACGCCTCCTACGAGGTGCTGGTGAGCGGGACGCTTGTCGAACCGCCGGACGTCCGCGACCAGTACACGAATCTTCGCCTGCAGGCCGCCGAATTGGATGCGGGAACCGGCCCCACCGGTGTCCATGGGCTGGTGCTCGCGCGCGTCGGGCCCAACCAGGAATTCCATTACGGGGACAAGCTGCGCCTTCGCGGGCAGCTGCTCACGCCGCCATCCAATGAGGCTTTCAGTTATCGCGACTATCTGGCGCGGCAGGGTATCCGCAGCTACATGCCCGCGGCCGAGGCAACCCTGTTACCCGGGCGTGGCGGCAATCTTTTCGGGCGTGCCGTGTACGCCCTCAAGGATGTGAGCCTCGCGAATGTGTACCGCCTGTTCCTTGATCCCGAGGCTTCGCTGCTCGCCGGCATCCTGCTGGGGGTCGATACGGGCATGCCTGCGAGGCTTGAGCAGGCGTTCAACGATACAGGCACAGCCCACATCATCGCCATATCTGGCTTCAACATCGCCATTATCGCTGGCGTCTTCGCCTGGGTCTTCAATCGGCTTCTCGGCCCGCGGCGGGGCGCGCTGGCGGCGCTCGCCGGTATCGTCTTCTACACGTTCTTTGTCGGTGCAGATCCATCGGTCGTGCGCGCGGCCATCATGGGCATCGTCGGCTTGGCCGCGGTTCAGATCGGGCGGCGCCAGGTGGGCGTCAACACGCTTGCCGCCGTTGGGGCTGTCATGGCTTTCTGGAATCCCTTCGTCCTTTGGGACGTCGGCTTTCAGCTATCCATTCTGGCCACCCTGGGTCTGATCCTGTACGGCGGGCGTTTCATGGACGCCGCGCGGACCTTCCTCGAACGGCATCTGCCTTCCACGGAGGCGCGCAAGCTGGCCTCACCGCTGGGTCAATTCGTCTTTCTGACCTTCGCCGCGCAGCTCACCACGCTGCCCATTGTGGCCTATCATTTTCAGCAGATCAGCCTCTTATCGCCCGTTGTCAATGCACTGATCCTTCCTGCGCAGCCGGCAGTGATGATCCTTGGAGGGCTTGCCGTGGTCATCAGTTTGTTGATCTTTCCCCTGGCCCAGTTGGTCGCATGGATCGCCTGGCCGCTAACGGCTTACACCATCCGCATGGTGGAGTTCTTCGCCAGCCTGCCGCAGGGGGTGATCTATCTGGGCCGGCTTTCCCTCGGGGTCGTCTTCCTCTTCTATGTCCTGCTCTTTGGAGTGACCTTCGCCGGCGACAAACTCAAGGCGTTGTACATCTCTCTGAGGACTCGCTTTCGTTTTCTCTCGCTCACCGTCGTCATCGCCATCCTCTTCATCTGCGCCTTGTTCGCCTGGCGCCTGCTCGCTTCGGCGCCCGATGGCCGGCTGCACGTCACATTCTTGGATGTCGGCTCCGCCGATGCCGTGCTGATCGAAACGCCCTCGGGCGGACATGTCCTCATCAACGGCGGCCCCTCGGCTTCGTCCGCCTCCGATGCGCTCGGCCGCAGGCTCTCCCCCGTGGATCATCGCCTGGATTGGCTGATCGTTGCCTCCACGGATGAAGAGCAGGTTGGATCATTGCCGCGCCTTCTGCCTCGCTTTCCGCCCAGGAACGTTCTGATGGGCGGCCCCGAGCAGGCCTCGTTCTCGTCCGCCGCGCTGATGGAGCGCCTGGATGCTGGTGAGATTCCCTTGTCGAAGGCGGAAGAGGGCCAGGTGTTGAACCTGGGTGATGGTGCAACGCTGAAAGTGGTCAACGTTTCGTCGCGCGGCTCCACGCTCTTGCTCCAGTGGAATACGTTCAGCATGCTGCTGCCCGTTGGCGCGAATCTCGATACACTGAGCGCACTGGAGAATGGCAACGCCATTGGGCCGCTGAGCGTGCTGCTTCTCGCACAGAGCGGCTATGGCCCGCTGTCGCCTCCGGAGTGGATCGACAATCTCCATCCGGACTTGGTGGTGATCAGCGTGGCCGCAGCCGATAAGGACGGCCGGCCGGATGCTGATACCTTGGAGATCCTGAAGGACTACTCCGTCCTGCGCACGGATCAGAACGGCTGGATCGAAGTGGTGACCGACGGCAGTCGCATGTGGGTATCTTCGGAACACAAGTAGACGCGGCACGCAGCAACGAATACGAGAGGCGCACATGAAGTACATCATCGGAATTTCGCGGTACCTGAGCCTGATCGCGGTCCTTACCCTCCTGCTGACATTCCTGCTGGCTACCCTCTGGAGCGTTGGCCGCGCGGTCGCCGCGGCAACGGAGATCATCCTGAGCTATGGACAGGACAGTTCCATCAGCCTGCTGCTGATCAAGACCGTGGATG